>NZ_JASCPM010000050.1:0-31223 GCF_029960215.1 Pseudomonas sp. PS01301
CCCCCCCCCACCCACCCCCCCGCCCGTGGTGCCGCGGGGTAACGGCGCGTCGGCGGTATACGCGGTATACCTGAGCGACCGCATCGACCCCGGACGCGGCTTGCACCGCTGCCACAGAAACACCCGTCCCCTGTAGCAGCGGCGCAAGCCGCGTCGGCGGTATACGCGGTATACCTGAGCGACCGCATCGACCCCGGACGCGGCCTGCACCGCTGCTACAGAAACACCCGTCCCCTGTAGCAGCGGCGCAAGCCGCGTCGGCGGTATACGCGGTATACCCGAACGACCGCATCGACCCAGACGCGGCTTGCACCGCTGCTACAGAAACACCCGTCCCCTGTAGCAGCGGCGCAAGCCGCGTCGGCGGTATACGCGGTATACCTGAGCGACCGCATCGACCCCGGACGCGGCTTGCACCGCTGCCACAGAAACACCCGTCCCCCTGTAGCAGCGGCGCAAGCCGCGTCGGCGGTATACGCGGTATACCTGAACGACCGCATCGACCCGGACGCGGCTTGCACCGCTGCGACAGAATCACACTGACCCCCATAGCCGCGCCGGCTTTCACTACAGTGATGCATTGACCAGTGGGCATTCAAAGTCCATGAAGAACAAAGTTTTTCTTCTGCTCGCTAAATGAATATTAATAGTTAATATTGTTCATGGTTTCTGCTGGATTTTATTCTGGTGTGGGCCTATATATTGATCACGGCCACGATCCTCCTTCCTCAGGTCGTGGACTCGCTAAGTGAATAAATAGCGCGTGCCTGCTTATTTAGCAGTGCGAGGCATGCTCATGCCTGGAGATCGTCATGACAAGTAAAAAACAGGATCAAGCCGACCCCTTGAGCGATGAGTCGGCAAAGTCGCTCATTGCCAGAATTGAAAAACAGCAAGCGCAGGGGCGTCGCGCCTTCGGTCAATGGGTGGTGAACGTCCCTGGTAACTTCCCGACCGGTGAATCGTATCCAGGGAGGCAGAAGTTAGGCGGCGGACTGTCTATTTCGGAAGATGGCAAGACAGCCGAAGTTACCGGTATCAGTGCGAGTATCGTTCACCCAGGAGCCGACTGGCTAGGCGTTGCCATCAAGTTTCCAGCGGACAAAGGCGTTGGAAGTTATACGATAGAGAAAAACGGCTCCGTATCAGGGTATTTCTCTTGGAGCTGGAGTGGAATGCCCCAGTTTCTGACTGGAACCATAACGTCTGGAACGTTGGTCATCAAAAAAATTGGCCTGCCCAATGAGCTGGATATAGAACTGGAAGACGTTCACTTTCAATCCCTCGCTACGCCGCCCTGCGTTGAAGGTAAGTTTACAACGGATAGCGCCGACCACAGCCGGGACGGTTAAAGACAGGCATAACCACCGTACTGGAAACGAGCCGAATCATCAAAACGCCGGACCGGAGCAGCTAAAGGACATCAAGATCATGACCAAGAAAACACGCACCCTCGCTTCCCCGTTTGAGCAACTCATTCAGGATTTTTTCGAAAACGGAATATCGTCCCGCAGTGCGGCTGATACCAAGGTGAAGAAAGGGCTAATCGTACTCACTATCCCTGAAGGCGCTGAATCTATAAAGCACGAAGCGTCTGGTCATTTCAGTCCCGAAGATGGCGGCCTTTTGGTGGCAGGCGGCAGAGTGGTTGGAAACGGCAATGACTGGACCGGAGTGTTGATGTATTTTCCTGACGATACCGCGCCTGGCACCTATGTGATTTCGCGGCCAGGAACACCGGGAAGTGGCATCTTCGGTTATGTGGCCTATAAACGGGGCGACCGTTCGTTACAGCTTGCTACCATGATGTCGGGCAATATCACATTCACAGCTCAAGAATTCGACATCCAGCACCTTAGGCTCACATTCGACTCCGTGCAGTTAGGAGGCGATGGGCTGAGCGATGTAAAGGGGAGCATGACGTTTGGCTGACCAAGAGAACGTGCGGAACGCCACCCTTCCTCAATAGGGAAGTGGCTTCCCGTTTATGACTAAGCGACGTGACTGTGTGTGGGTGTTGCCATGAGTGGAAATGATAAAGACCAAGTCAAAAATTCGAATGAATTCGCAGCTAATTTATTCATTAAAAAATCGAGGCGTTGAGATCTGGAAGTGGTTCTGCTCTGGGCGATTTTAAAATCAATGTTCCTGGCCATTATCCAGGCCCGGGTACACCTCCCTATCCGGGAAAACAAACACTCAGCGGTGGTGTAGGCTATAATCCCGACCGAGGTGTTATCGGTATCGGCGCCTCGCCTTTGGTCGTCCCCCCAGGGGGCGACTGGCTAGGATTGGCAATTGAAATTCCCGCGACTGCTACCGCAGGCAGGTATTCTTTTGAGAAAAACCCTGCGGTAACAGGCAGTGTGTTTTGGAAGTGGAGCGGACAGTATTACCTGAGCGGGACTATCATTTCAGGCACGTTGATCATAAAGAAAATCTCTCTTCCGCTCATCTTTGAGGCGCGACTGGAAGGCGTGCGGCTCCGATTTATTGATACGCCGCCGTGCATAGAAGGTGAGTTCAAGACGTACTGATAAGCCTGGCTGATTGCGGGCAGTCACCTTACGTAAATCGATGTTCTTCAGCACTACAGCTACAACGCCCGTAGCTGTAGTGCTACCTGCGCCACAGGGCGTCGCAAGTCAACTCTAGGCCGGCCCCACCGGCTTCAATTTCGCCAATTTCGCCGCCACCACCAACGCCACCGTCAACAGCCCCGCGATAAACCCGCCCACACCCGTCCAGCCCCCGTAGTGCCAAGCCATCCCGCCCGCAGTCCCGGCTACGCTAGACCCTGCATAGTAGCTGAACAGATACAGCGAAGACGCCTGCCCCTTGGCTGTCAACGCCCGGCGGCCGATCCAGCTGCTGGCCACCGAGTGCGCGCCGAAAAAGCCGAAGGTGAACATCAGCATCCCCAGCAGAATCACCGGCACCGGGTTGAACAAGGTCACCAGCAGACCCGCGAACATCAGCACGATGCTCATCCAGAACACCTTGCGTCGCCCGTGCTTGTCGGCCAGGGATCCGACCTGTGCCGAGCTGTAGATGCCGGCCAGGTACACCACTGACAGCAATCCCACCAAGGCCTGGCTCAGGCTGTATGGCTCGGCCAGCAGGCGGTAGCCGATGTAGTTGAACAGGGTGACGAAGCTGCCCATCAGCAGGAACGCTTCGAGGAACAGCCACGGCAATCCGGCGTCCTTTAAGTGCATGGTGAAGCCTTCGATCAAGCCACGGGGGTTCATCCTGCGTGGGCGGAAGTTGCGCGATTCGGGCAGAATTTTCACGAACACCGCTGCCGCGATCAGCGCCAGACCGCCCACCACCAGCAGGGCGGTGTGCCAGCTGACGAAGTCGATCAGTACGCCGGTGATCAGGCGTCCGCTCATGCCACCGATGGCGTTGCCGCCAATGTACAAACCCATGGCCAGGCCGATGTGCTGGGGGTGTATCTCTTCGCTGAGGTAGGTCATGGCCACCGCCGCGAGGCCACTTAGGCTAAGCCCGGTGAGGGCGCGCAACAGCAGGACGCCGTCCCAGCTCGGCATCAAGGCGCTACCGATCGTGCATGCCGCAGCGCAGAACAGGGCCGCGACCATGACCGGCTTGCGGCCGATGCTGTCGGAGATCGGCCCGGTGATCAACAATCCGATGGCCAGCATCCCGGTCGCCACCGACAGCACCAGGCTGCTCTGGGCGGCATTGATGCCGAACTCATGGGACAGGATCGGCATCATGGGTTGTACGCAGTAGAGCAGGGCAAAGGTGGCGAAGCCGCCGCTGAACAAGGCCAGGACCGTTCGCAGGAACTGCGGGGTGCCTTTTTCGATGTACTGTTCGTTGAAGGAATTGGCGTTTTGATGAGGGGTATCAACAGCTTGCGCAGGAGGCGCGACAGCAGTCTTCACGGTGACCTCGGAGTTGGGGCGGCAGGAGTTGGAAAACTATATAGCTGGCTAATGATTTCTGCCAACATCCTGCGCGCTCGTTACAGCAGATTGTAGGAGAAATCCGAGAATCAACGCCCCAGCGCGCTAGCAACTGTAATACTCTGGTCACTACACTCGAGGCTTTGCCTGTCATGGAGGGGTATCGATGCGGCGCGTGGTGTTCAATCAGAAAGGCGGCGTGGGCAAATCCAGCATTGCCTGCAACCTGGCGGCCGTGAGTGCCAACGAGGGCTTTCGTACGTTATTGATCGACCTCGATGCCCAGGCCAACTCGACCCAATACCTCACCGGGCTCACCGGCAACGATATCCCGATGGGCATTGCTGATTTCTTCAAGCAGATCCTGTCGTCCGGACCGGCCAGCAAGAAAGGCAAGGTGGACATTCACGAGACGCCTTACGATAACCTGCATGTCATCACAGCTTCTGCAGAGCTGGCCGACCTGCAGCCCAAGCTGGAAGCCAAGCACAAGATCAACAAGTTGCGCAAACTGCTCGACGAGCTCAGTGAAGAGTACGACCGGATCTATATCGATACCCCACCGGCGCTGAATTTCTATGCGGTGTCGGCGTTGATCGCAGCAGATCGTGTGTTGATTCCCTTCGACTGCGACAGCTTTTCCAGGCATGCGCTCTATGGTCTGCTCGACGAGATCGCAGAATTGAAGGAAGACCACAACGAAGGCCTGGAAGTGGAGGGCATTGTGGTCAACCAGTTCCAGCCTCGCGCCAGCCTCCCTCAGCAGATGCTCGACGAACTCATCGCCGAGGGCTTGCCCGTCTTGCCTGTGTACCTGAACAGCTCGGTGAAGATGCGCGAATCCCATGAACTGAACATCCCGCTGATCCACTTGGATCCGCGGCACAAGCTGACCCAGCAATTCGTCGAATTGCACGACCTGCTCGAACAAGCCTGAACCCGCATCGCAAGCTGCGTCCGGCGCCGATACGGTCTTTCAGGTGCACCGCTTGCACCGCGGACGCGGCTCGAGAAAGAAGAATCACGGGTCATTCAATATTCCTTTCACGCCCCAAAAGGCGAGGATATTTTAAGGCGTTCAAGGGTTTGCGAGTAGCGTTGTGTCTCGCTCCTCACGGACGGGGTTCTGGCTTGGGGCAAAGCACGTCGAAAGAACCTTCCGTCAACGTGATTTCGTTGTCCAGCTCCACTTTGAACGTGCCCACTGCGCGAGTCCCTAGGGGTCGGGTCAATATCACTTTTCCGCTGACTGCTTTGTAAGCCTTCATATAACCACCAATCATTTTCGTATACGACACTTTGACCGGTCCATCCGGTTCGATCTGGTACTCATCAGCTGGCAAATCGTCTAGGAGTATCAGGCCCACAGTGTCAGATTCTCGCTCCCCCTGAGATCTAATCGCATGAATGTATGCATACCAATATCCAGTTTGAGGAGGAAACTGGCTGCGTCCACCTTCGAGGGTTTGGTACCTAAAGGATTTATCGTCAAGTTTAACTTCGAAAGCGTTGTCTTGTTTGACCGAATTGTTCATTGCTATCACCTCGATGTTGATGAGTGGTGTGCGTGTGCACAGCCAAACATTAGCATCTTTGATGACGTTGAATAGACCAATTCAGAATAAAATTGCTTATTTTAATAAATAAGGCCCCATGATGTCTGTCTTGTGTCGCGTAGCTAATTGGAAGCTAAAAGAAGAGGGTTAAGTAATAATTTTATTTCATAGCTCTGTGTGGTGAATAATAGTGTACGTCCAATTATTGATGTTTTTGGATAGAGCGTATCAGCCGCGTTTTGTCGGTGGGCAAGTTATTGGGTGACTGACCCTGCAGTTGCATAGCCGCTTGCCCGAACTGGCGCAAAATACTTGCATGGCCCGCACCTGTCGGCCATTCGTCCACCGGCAGTTTCAAGTCGCTCTTGATCCAGCCGCCTTGGGCACGTTGAGTCAACTGAAGGGTTTGTTCAACATCACCGTTGATTTGCACCGCCTCCTTTGAGATGTTCAGCCAGCCGTGATACGGGCCTGCGGTTGAGCCCATTGCAGTACGGGCGGGGAATCATCAGTGAGCCACTCATGCCGAGATCCTCGCTCATGCGTATAAGCAACAACAATGTTCGCCTATACGAACAGAGTCATCGTTGCGGATATTCGACATTGAATAATAGATAGGGCGTATACTGGGCCAGTGTGAAAGGAAAAATGAATAGTGCCCAAGATTAGGTCTGACGATTTCCCCAAGCCTGAGTACTTTCAGAAATACCATCGCGAACCCATGACGCCTCTTGCAAGTAAAGCGGCATCATGTGTCTATCGCTCTGTTACCACCCAAATTTTCGGAGATGTTTAAGGTGTTGAAGAGTTTGCGGATCGTAGTTCGCCCCGCGGGTGGTGCCCCTGGGTTCCGGCTTAGGACAATTCACGTTAAAAGCACCTGCAGTCAATTGGATGTTTGAGTCCAAAAACCGCGCCTCGAACTCGCCCGCGACGCGACTGCGGGGGCCAAGAGTCAGTGGTACCCAACCGCCGGTTGCGATGTAAGACTTAGCTACTGAGGCAGAAAATTTGACATACGTTACGTCCACAGGTCCGGGGGGCTGTAATTGGATAGCGATCGGGTTGCAAAAAATCATCGAAATTCAGTATGATCAAGTCACCTATATAATCTGGTCCTGTAGGGCTGAAACGCCTGTTGGCTGAGATGGTCGCATACCAATTTCCGTCAACCTATAGTTTTCTTTCACCAACGAGTATGGTCTGCGGCCAAGGTTGACCGTCCAGTTCCACCTGGCATCTATCGGGTTGCTCATCGTAATCGTAATCGTTCATTGTTCTAATCTCGTTGTGGGGGGGCGTAAACTACAAATCCTAGATTAGTTACGGCGAACGTATCGGTTAGGCTGATTTGGCATAAAGCACATGGTTTTTAATAAGCAGTTCTCTACAATGTTCAAGTTAAGACGCTTAGGCAGTTAAAAAGCAAGAGAATCGTTAGATCTGTATATTATTGTTCAATGGCGCAGGGTGTGAATCAGAAAAGACATCTCGCGATCGGTATTTTTAAATTGGGCGTAATGAATTTTCTTGGCGTCGATACAGTAAACCCGTTTCGATGGTGTTGCATTTGCTGATACCCACACGGGTACGGGGACGGTTGATACGATCGATAACAGGGGTGGGCGGGAGTACATGTACTCCAAGCCCGCCCCATCACGACAAACAGTGCGTGCAACCTAACGGCGGTGGGCGCACACAGTTTCACACCCCCTGTAGCAGCGGCGCAAGCCGCGTCGGCGGACAAGGTGACCTGTCTGATACCACGCGGTGAGGCCTGACGCGGCTCGCGCCGCTGCTACAGAAACACCGCGATCCCTGTAGCAGCGGCGCAAGCCGCGTCAGGGCCGCTATGCGATTCTTCAGGTTCCTACCGATCAACAATCCCTTGGGCGCGTAGCCAGCCCACTAACTGGGGCAGCGGCATTGCACCGCTCTGTCGCGCGACTTCCCGACCGTTCTTGAACAGGATCAGGCTCGGTATCGAGCGAATGCCGAGCTGCGTGGACAGCTGCGGGTTGGCCTGGCTGTCCAGTTTGGCCAGCCGGCAGTGGCCCTGCAGTTGCTTTGCCGCCTGTTCGAACACCGGTGCGAAGGACTTGCACGGCCCGCACCAGTCGGCCCAGACGTCCACCAGCAATGGCAGGTCGCCTTTGATCTGGCTGGCATAGTCGCCTTGAGTCAGCTCGAAGGGTGTATCGAGCAACACCGCCGCCTTGCACCGCCCGCACTTGGGCTGGTCTTGGAGGCGCGAAGCAGGAATGCGGTTGAGCCCGTTGCAATGCGGGCAGGGGATTACCAGTGAGTCGCTCATGCCGGGCTCCGGTTGCACAGGTGAATCGGGTATGGGGTGGCGTTTCGTCGAGCTGCACCCAAGTGGGGCTTGTAAGACTGAAGGTTCGATCGACCATGCCACTGCTCAATAGCGCACAGGTCAATCATGGCTTCACCGTCTTGAGCTCATGCTCAAGGCTGCGCTGCACGAACTGATTGATGCTGACGCCCAGCGCAGCCGCCGCTTCAGTGACCTGGGCATGCAGCGTTTCAGGCAGCCGGAGCTGAAATTTCCCCGAGTAGCATTTGACTGGCTCGATCCCTTCCTCTGCGCACACTTGCAGAAATACTCGCAACGACTCGGCGCCTTCGGTCTTCAATGCGCTGACGCTGTCGGCGTGAAAGTCCGCACCGCCATTCAGATTGATGAACTCCCCGCGAAAAGTCCCGACTTCCGGGTCGTACTGGATGACGGCCCGATGGCCGTCGATGATCATGATGTTGTTCATGCTTCGATTCCGTTGACTGCCAGCCAATTGCGGATGCTTGCCACTGCGGCCTTGTCGGTTTCCGGGGACGGATGAGGGCGATGGAACACCCGCACGGTCCCGAAAAGAACTACCGCCACTCGTGAGCCTTCCCGCTCTTGCACCTTGCCTCCCAATTCGATGAACAATCGCTCGATGCGTGACCAGCGGATTGTTCCTGACACAGGGCGAGCGTAGATCGCCTCAAGCACGTCAATGTGTTTGAGCTTTGAAGGGTTCATCGTAACGCTCCGTACTCTAAAATGGTACCAGAAATAGGTACCGTTCCAGATAGAGATTTAGGGGCACACGATGATGTGCTGGTTGCAACGAAACGGCAGTCGGACAGGCTTGAAAGCGATGTAGGCGGTGTCCGATGCATGCCGTTGATAATAGAGAGTCAGCCACCCCTCACGACGAACAACTGATCTCCAGATGCTTGCCCCACTCCGGTGGCCGTTCCGCGTAGCGTTCCATGCCCGGTTGCGCTTCGAACGGGTTCGAGAGCACCTGGTGCAATCGCCGCACCTCGGAGTAGTCGCCGTCTTCGGCGGCATCGATGGCTTTCTGCGCCAGGTAATTGCGCAGGATGTACAAAGGATTGACCTGATTCATGCGCTCGGTACGACCGTCGACCACATCACGATCCATACGCGCCTGATAATCGGCCGCCCAGGTATCGAAGCCCTGGATATCGACGAAGTCATCGCGCAGATCGGACAGCGCGCCGGCTTCGCCCAGGCGCCGGAAGAACAGGTTGTAATCCACGCCGCTGTTCTGCATCAGCCCCAGCAGACGTTCGAGCAGCACCTTGTCGCCGTCTTCGGCCAGGGTGAAGCCCAGTCGCCGCCGCATGATGTCCAGATAGGCAGCCTCGTACAGTGGCAGGAACAACCCCAATGCTTCCTGCAGCGCCGGCACTTCGATCAAGGGTGTCAACGACTGAGCCAGGGCGCTCAGGTTCCAGTGTGCCACCGGCACCTGGTTGCTGAAGCTGTAGCGGCCTTCATGGTCGGAGTGGTTGCAGATGAAGTTCGCGTCGAAGTCATCCAGGAAGGCGAACGGTCCGAAGTCGAAGGTAATGCCCAGAATCGACATGTTGTCGGTGTTCATCACCCCGTGACAGAAGCCGTAGGCCTGCCATTGCGCGATCAGCTCGGCGTTGCGCTCGACGATCTCGCGGAACATGTCCAGGTAGGGCTCAGGCTGGGTCGCGCAGCCGGGAAAATGCGCCGCCAGCACATGGTCGACCAACTGTTTCTGCAGTTCGGGTTGGCGGGTGTAATAGAAGTATTCGAAATGACCGAAACGCACGTGGCTCGGCGCAAGGCGCAGGAGCATGGCGGCGCGTTCCTGCTTTTCACGCCATACCGGCGTGTCCGACGCGATCACGCACAGGGCGCGGCTGCTGGGAATGCCCAGGGCGTGCAAGGCTTCGGACGCCAGGAATTCGCGGATCGAGGAGCGCAGCACTGCGCGGCCATCGCCTCGGCGCGAGTAGGGCGTAGGTCCGGCGCCCTTGAGGTGCAGGTCCCAGTGTTCGCCAGCGTCGTTGTACACCTCGCCGAGCAGTACGCCGCGGCCGTCGCCCAACTGAGGGGTGTAGCCGCCGAACTGATGACCCGAATAGATCATCGCCCGCGGCTCGGTTTCGCTCCACAATTTGTGGCCGCTGAACAGCTCGGCGAACAGCGGCGTCTGGGCACACGCAGGGTCCAGGTCCAGCAGGCTCATGGCTGCATCGCTGGCCACCACCAGCCGTGGATTGTCGATGGGCTCCGGCAGAACGTGAGTGGAAAAGACGTCGCCCAGGCGGGCGAAGCGGTTGTCGAAGATCAGTTCGTCGAGGCCTTTCATGTGCGTTCTCCGTGGGCGTAGTGCGCTCAGTCAAGTTTCGAGGGGGGCGGCTGGGGTGCGTCGACGACCCGAGGCGTGCTCGGCGGCTCCGCCTGTGCAGGCATAGCGGCCGGCTGCAGGGTGCCGGTGCTCTCGCCTGACTCGGCGGGCACCAGCTTGTACTCTTTGCCGGTGGTGTTCTTCAGGTAGATCTCCATCTGCCGGAACGAAATGTTGATGTTCTGGCGTTTGAATTCCTTGTTGATGAACCGATTGATCTCGTCCAGCACCGGATTGCGGTCGCCCAGGTCACGCACGTGCATGCGCAGTTCGTGGTCCAGGGTGCTCTCGCCGAAGTTGAGGAAATACACCAGCGGCTCCGGTTCCTTGAGCACCCGTGGATTGTCCCGTGCCGCTTTGAGCAGCAGGGTCCGCACCAGGTCCAGGTCCGAGCCGTAGTCCACGCCCAGCTTCAAGGTCACCCGGGTGATGGTGTCGGTCAGCGACCAGTTGATCAGTTGCCCGGTGATGAAGGTCTTGTTGGGGACGATGATGTCCTTGCGGTCGAAATCGGTGATCGTGGTCGCGCGGATACGGATCTTGCTCACCGTGCCCGACAGGTTGCCGATGGTGATGGTGTCACCGATGCGCACCGGGCGCTCGAAGAGAATCATGATGCCGGAGATGAAGTTGGCGAAAATCTCCTGCATGCCGAAACCGATACCCAGCGACAAGGCCGCGACCAGCCATTGCAGCTTGTCCCAGCTCACCCCCAGGGTCGACAGCGTGGACACGAAACCGACACCGGCAATCACGTAGGACAGCAAGGTAGTGGTGGCGTAGGCGCTGCCTTGGGCCAGGTTCAGCTTGGACAGTACCAACACTTCCAGCAGCCCCGGCAGGTTGCCGGCCAGCACGATGGTGATGCCGATGATCATGGCTGCACCGATGAAGTCGCTCAGGCTGATCGGCACCATGCTCATGGCGGCGCCGGTGCCGCTGGTGTATTCGTACAGGGTGATGTTGTCCAGGTAGGCGAACACGCTGATCAGGTCGCTCCAGACCCAATACAGCGCGCCGATGAAACCGGCCAGCAAGGCCAGGCGTACCAGGCGCAGGGATTGCTGGTTGACCTGTTCGATGTCCAGGGTCGGCTCTTCTGCCACCGGTTCACCTTCGCCGCTGTCCTTGGCCAGCTGTCGCTTGGCCAGCGCCCGCTGGTAGGCCAGTCGCCGGGCGGCGACGCTCAGCCCTCGCACGAACGCGGCTTCGATGACCAGCCAGATCATCAGCAGGTACAGGGTGTCGATCAGCCGGTCGGTGAGCTTGAGCGCGGTGTAGTAGTAGCCGAAGCAGACCGCCACGAACAGGGCGATCGGCAATGCCGTGAACAGCAGACCGATGGCACGGCGGAACAGTGAAGCGCTCTTGTGCGTCGGGCTGCTGATCAGCAACCGTCCCAGCAGCCAGGCCATCAATGCATAACAGGTGAGCACCACGGCGATGCCGAGCACGTCATCGGCCAGCGCCGAGGGTTGCAGTTCGGCCACCGCCACCACTGAGACTAAAGCCAGCACGACGAAGCCCAGGCGGCGCACCCAGCCTTGCAGAAAGGCCACCTGCGCCCGCTCCCAGCGGAAATGCAGCTCGGCCACGCCGCCGGGGGCGAGGATGCGGTACGCGGTATAGAACACCAGCCACGCCTGGGCGATCTGCAACATGGCCGCGCCCAATCCGGCATTCTGCCCGCGGGCATCGATCAACAGGGCATAGCCGCACAGGGCCAGGCCCAGGGCCATAGGCATGGCCAGCAGAATGTTGATCAGGATAGCGGCAGGCGTATGCCACTGGCGGTCGCGCTTGAAGTGGCCTATGTCCTGATGCACCGCATTGAGTTTCTGGTAGAGAAACGCGCGCTTCCATTGCAGCAGGCCGATCACCAGCAGCAGCGGCAGGAACAGCAAGGGTCGCTGCACCAGGCCGTCGGTCAGTTCGCTCACGCTGGACGCCCAGGGCAGGGTGGTGACCTGGTTTTCCAGGCGCCGCGGCACCGCCTTGAACCACTCGTCATCCAGCGGCTTGTTGCTGGGGATCCAGAACATCTGCTCGTCCAGCGTGGCACGCAGGCTTTGGGCGGTGCTGAGCAGCTGTTTCTGGTTGAGCTGCAGGGTGATCGATTCGTTGAGCAGTGCGCTCAGTTCTCGGTTCAGCCGTTCGAGCAGATCGCTGCGGGTGACCGCCAGCTCCAGCAAGCTTTTGCGCAACTGCGGCGTGTTCTGGTCCTGCGCCTGATTGGCCAGCAAGTTATCCACATACGCTGCCGGATTGCTGATGGCTTCTCGCTGTTGGTTGACCTCGAACTGGTACAAACGGATATCGGCGATCTCGTCCGCCAAGTCGCGGTCGACCTTCAGGTGGGGCAGCGCTTGCTTCTGCTTGTAGAGAATCTTGGACAGCAGCAGGCTGCCCTTGAGCACGCTGATCTGCTCATCCAGGGCCTGGTCGCTCTGGGTCACGCTGTCGAGCTGCTGGCGGGTCTTGAGGTTCTGCTGGGTCAGCTCGTTGAGGCGGTCGGTGCTGCGCAGGAGGTAGTCGGACAGTTTGACGTTGGTCGCACTTTCAGTGGCCAGCACGCTGCTGCCGCCGGCTTTCTGTGCTTCCAGCGACTGTTTGGTCACCGTTTCCTGGGACTGCGCCAGACGCTTTTGATTGATCAGCGTCTGCAGGTCCTGGATTTCCTGATCCAGCCGAGTGGTTTTCTCCAGCACCAGATCGTGCCGGGCATTGCCCAGGTCTTGCAGGGTGCTGTTACCGGCCAGTTCCTGGCGGCGCAGGTTGATCAAGGCACCGATGGAGGCCTGTTCGGCCACCAGTTGGTTGCGGGTGTCGGGCGTCAGCGCCTTGCCGTCGTTCTTGCCCAGCTTGAGGATGCCGTTGATCTGCTGGATGCGGTTCTGGCTGGCGCTGATCTCGGTCTGCGCGCGTTCCGGTCGGGTCTGCGCGGTAATGATCAGGCTGTTGGCATCGGACAGCGCCTTTTGCAGCTCGCCTTGTTCGGTGGTGCGCTCGCTGAAGATCTGCTCCAGCTGCGGCACACTCAAGGTCGCGTAGCGCTGAGTCACCGGGATGACCGGCGCGCCCTTGAGGCGGCTCAGCTCACGCTGCGCCTCAAGGGTCTGCTTGGGTGCATCGGTGAGTTGCTGCTTGAGATCAGCCAGCTTGCGTTCGTTGTCTTCCTGATTGCCGATCAGGCCCAGGGTCTGTTCGAACACCTGCTGCAGAGCCTTCTGGTCGGCTTCTGGCAGCTTGCGTTCGGCGATCTTGTCGAGGTTCTGCTGCACCGTTTCGCGGTTCAGCGGGTCGGCAGCCTGAACGCTGGCGACAGCCATGCACAGCCCCAGCAGGGCTGCGGAAAGAAAATTGCGCATAGGTTAAGAGTCGTACAGCTCGAAGAGAGATGGGCAGTTTAGAGGAAGAGCCCAGGCGCTGGACGACTTCCTTCGGGGAATTTGACGCCCACTTTCATGATCCGGTTCCCGTCCATGACCGCGACCGTCCACAGCGTGCCATTCCACTCCACGTGGTCGCCGACGATCGGTGCGCCGCCGACCCGCTGCATGATGAAGCGACTGAGCGGCATCTGCGGATCCAGACCGTCGAGCTTGAGGCCGTAGAGCGCCGAGACAGCGCCCAGTTCGGCGTCGCCTTCGAGCACGAAGTCGCCGAAGAAACGCAGGTCCAGACCGCGTTGTGGTGCGCGGCTGAACAGTTTGCCCAGGGCGGGCAGGTTGTGCTCATGGCCGATCACGCACAGCAAGTCGTCCACTTCCAGCACCGTACTGCCCGACGGGTGGAGCAGTTGCTGGCCGCGAAACAACGCGGCAATGCGGGTGCCTTCGGGCATCTTCAGCTCGCGCAGGGCGGCGCCGATGCACCATTTTTCCGCGCCCAGGCGATAGACGAACAACTCCCACTCGCTGGTGATGTGCACTTCGAGGGCCGAGCGGGAGATCGGCGCCGGGTCCGGCGGCACAGTGACCTTGAGCAGCTTGGCCACCCACGGCAGGCTGGTGCCTTGCACCAGCAGCGACACCAGCACGATAAAGAAGGCCAGGTTGAAGAACAGCTGCGCATCCGGCAGCCCGGCCATCAACGGGAACACCGCCAGAATGATCGGCACCGCGCCGCGCAGGCCCACCCAGGAAATGAACGCCTTTTCGCGGCCGTGGAAGGCCTTGAACGGCAGCAGCCCGACCATCACCGACAGCGGCCGCGCGACCAGGATCATCCACAGCGCCAAGGCAAGGGCGGGCAGGGCGATGGGCAGCAGGTCGTGGGGCGTGACCAGCAGGCCCAATACCAGGAACATGCCGATCTGTGCCAGCCAGGCCATGCCGTCGAGCATGTGCAGAATGCCATGACGGCTGCGAATTGGCTTGTTGCCCATCACCAGGCCGCACAGGTAGACGGCGAGGAAGCCGCTGCCGTGCAGGGCGTTGGTCAAGGCGAACACCAGCAGACCGCCGGCCACCACCAGGATCGGGTACAGGCCGGTGGCTAGGTTGATGCGGTTGACCAGTTGCAGCATAACCCAGCCGCCGCCCAGACCAATCACGCCGCCGATGCCGAACTCGCGCAGCAGATGGCCCAGCAGGCCCCAATGCAGGCCGGTCTGGCCGCTGGCGATCATGTCGATCAGGGTCACGGTGAGAAACACCGCCATGGGGTCGTTGCTGCCCGATTCGATTTCGAGCGTTGCGGTTACCCGCTCGTTCAGGCCCTTGCCACCCAGCAGCGAGAACACCGCTGCGGCATCGGTGGAGCCGACGATGGCGCCGATCAACAGCCCCTGAATCATGCTCAGGTCGAACAGCCAGGCTGCCACCGCACCGGTCAGCGCAGTGGTGATCAGCACCCCGACCGTGGCCAGCGACAGTGCCGGCCACAACGCCACGCGAAAACTCGAAACCCGCGTGCGCAAGCCGCCGTCGAGCAAAATCACTGCCAGCGCCAGGTTGCCGACCAGGTAGGCCGTGGGGTAGTTGTTGAAGATGATACCGCCGCCATCCACACCAGCGGCCATGCCGACGGCGAGGATGATTACCAGAATGGGAATGCCCAGCCGAGAGGACAGCGAGCTGACCAGAATACTTGCACCCACCAGCAACGCGCCGATCAAGAACAGGCTGTTGATGAAGGTGGCGTCCAAGGGCAGTACTCCGTAAGCAGTGGCAGAACCGGCAACATGCAGGCCTCGTGCCAACGGATTCTAACCCGTGTAAACACATGTATGTCAAAGGATTTGCCCGGCGCCGCCCATACGTCGCAGGCAAGCGCGCAGGGTCCGCGGCCCACAAACACAACGGGCGCCCTGAGGCGCCCGTTGTGTCGAACCGATCAGCTTCAATCGGTCAGCATCAGCCGATGCTCATCAGGCTGGCGTTGCCGCCGGCCGCAGCGGTGTTCACGCTCAGTGCCCGCTCGATCACCAGACGCTCCAGGCAGATCCCGGTTTCACCCTGGGACAGGCCGTGTACGCCGACGATGGCACCGCCGCGCTTGGCGATCTGCTCGCAGACCGCGCGCAACTGATCGGAATCACCGTGATGCAGCACTGCGCCGAACAGCACCTCGTCCTTGTTCCACTCCGGTACCAGCTTGACCCGTGCCTGAACTTCCTTGGGCAGACGGGCGCGCACGGCCTTACTCAAGGCATTGTCCGGCAGCACTGCGCTGGAGCCCACGGCCATCACCGCTGCCAGTTGCACCAACAGGTCGGCTTCCACCTCGGCCAGGCACAGTACGTGCTCGCGCGGCAGGATGGTGTAGCTGTTGCGTTCACCGGTCGGGCCATCGAGCAGACGGGTCACGCCGCTCTGCGACTGGATGGCAAACTCGCCGCACAGTTGCGCCAGTTCGGCCTGCTGGGTGCTCGCGGCCCAGGCTTGCAGCGCCTGCAACGGCTTGCCCAAGGCATCGCGCAGGCGCACGTCGGGGGCGAGCCCGGCGTCACTGCGCTGGAACGACTGGGCGATGGCATCGTTGGGTCGGGTCGACAGCAGGCGGTACAGGTACAGAGGGCCACCGGCCTTGGGACCTGTGCCCGACAGCCCTTCGCCACCGAACGGCTGCACACCCACCACAGCGCCCACGATGTTGCGGTTGACGTAGACGTTGCCGGCATGGACGTTATCGATCACCTTGGCGATGGTCTCGTCGATGCGCGTGTGCACGCCCAGGGTCAGGCCATAGCCGGAAGCGTTGATCTGAGCGATCAACTGATCCAGATCGCGACGCTTGTAGCGCACCACGTGCAGCACGGGACCGAAGATCTCGCGTTGCAGCTCATCGAAGCTTTCCAGTTCGATCAGGGTCGGCATGACGAAGGTGCCGCGCTTGATCTCGGCGCTGTCGGCAATGGCCATCTGGTAGACGTCACGGCCTTTGTCGCGCATGCCCTGGATGTGCTTCTCGATGCCAGCCTTGGCCTCGGCGTCGATCACCGGGCCGATGTCCACGCTCAGACGCTCGGGGTTACCAAGGCGTGCTTCGGCCATGGCGCCCTTGAGCATTTCGATTACGCGGTCAGCGGAATCTTCCTGCAGGCAGAGCACGCGCAGGGCCGAGCAACGCTGGCCGGCGGAGTCGAATGCCGAGGACACCACATCGATCACCACCTGTTCGGTCAGCGCCGAAGAATCGACGATCATCGCGTTCTGGCCACCGGTTTCGGCGATCAGCGGAATCGGTCGACCCTGCGAATCCAGGCGCCCGGCGATGTTGCGCTGCAGCAGTCGCGCCACCTCGGTGGAACCGGTGAACATCACGCCTTTGACCCGCTCATCGCCCACCAGCCGTGCGCCGACGGTTTCACCGCGGCCCGGCAGCAGTTGCAGCACGCCTTCCGGAATGCCGGCGTCGAGCAGCAGGCGTACGGCCTGAGCGGCCACCAACGGGGTTTGCTCCGCAGGCTTGGCCAGCACCGGGTTGCCCGCGGCCAGCGCCGCAGCCACCTGGCCGGTGAAGATCGCCAACGGGAAGTTCCACGGGCTGATGCACACCACTGGCCCCAATGGGCGATGGGCGTCGTTGTTGAAGTCATTGCGCGCCTGCACCGCGTAGTAGCGCAGGAAGTCCACGGCTTCACGCACCTCGGCAATGGCGTTGGCGAAGGTCTTGCCGGCCTCGCGGGCGAGCAGGCCCATCAGCGGCTGGATCTCGGCTTCCATCAGGTCCGCGGCACGCTCCAGCACCGCAGCACGCTCGGCCGGCGGGGTGGCCTGCCAGATCGGGCCGTTGATCAGCGCGCACTGAATGGCGTTGTCGACGTCGGTGACCGTGGCCTCCTGGACATGGCCGACCACGTCGCGCAGGTCGGACGGGTTCAGCACCGGCTGGGCCGGTTCGTTGCTGGCCTCGCAGCCCAGCAGCGGCAGGGCTTTCCAGTCGTTGTGAGCCGTGGCCAGCAGGGCGGACGACAGCGATGCGAGGCGATGTTCGTTGGCCATGTCGATGCCGGCCGAGTTGGCCCGGTCGCTGCCGTACAGATCGCGCGGCAGGGGGATGCGCGGGTGCGGCAAGCCGAACTGACCTTCCTGGGTCGCCATCCGCTCGATGGTGGCCACCGGGTCGGCGACCAGTTCCTGAATGGAGATGGACTGATCGGCAATACGGTTGACGAACGAGGTGTTGGCGCCGTTCTCCAGCAAGCGGCGAACCAGGTAGGCCAGCAGCGTTTCATGGGTACCGACCGGTGCATACACACGGCATGGACGGTTCAGCTTGCCATCAGCCACCTTGCCCACGACCTGCTCGTACAGCGGTTCGCCCATGCCGTGCAGGCACTGGAACTCGTACTGGCCCGGGTAATAGTTCTGACCGGCAATGTGGTAGATGGCAGCCAGGGTATGGGCGTTGTGGGTCGCGAACTGCGGGTAGATGACTTCCGGCACCGACAGCAGCTTGCGCGCGCAGGCCACATAGGAAACGTCGGTGTACACCTTGCGGGTGTACACCGGGTAGCCTTCCAGGCCCTCGACCTGAGCGCGCTTGATCTCGCTGTCCCAGTAGGCGCCTTTCACCAGGCGGATCATCAGGCGATGACGGCTGCGACGAGCCAGGTCGATGACGTAGTCGATCACATACGGGCAGCGCTTCTGGTAGGCCTGGATGACGAAGCCGATACCGTTCCAGCCGGTCAGCTGCGGCTCGAAGCACAGGCGTTCGAGCAGGTCCAGCGACAGCTCCAGGCGGTCGGCCTCCTCGGCGTCGATGTTCAGGCCGATGTCGTATTGCTTGGCCAGCAGGGTCAGCGACAGCAGGCGCGGGTACAGCTCTTCCATCACGCGCTCGTACTGGGCCCGGCTGTAGCGCGGATGCAGCGCCGACAGCTTGATCGAAATGCCGGGACCTTCATAGATACCGCGGCCGTGGGAGGCCTTGCCGATCGAATGGATCGCCTGCTCGTAGGAAGCCAGGTATTTCTGCGCGTCGTGCTCGGTCAGCGCCGCCTCACCCAGCATGTCGTAGGAGTAGCGGAAACCCTTGCTCTCGAATTTGCTGGCGTTGGCCAAGGCCTCGCCGATGGTTTCGCCAGTGACGAACTGCTCGCCCATCAGGCGCATGGCCATGTCGACGCCCTTGCGAATCATCGGCTCGCCGCTCTTGCCGATGATGCGGCTGAGCGAAGACGACAGGCCCGATTCGTTGTGCGTGGACACCAGCTTGCCGGTCAGCAGCAGACCCCAGGTCGCGGCGTTGACGAACAGCGACGGGCTGTTGCCCAGGTGCGGGTGCCAGTTGCCGGTGCTGATCTTGTCGCGGATCAGCGCATCGCGCGTACCCTTGTCGGGGATGCGCAGCAGTGCTTCGGCGAGGCACATCAAGGCCACGCCTTCCTGGGAGCTGAGCGAGAATTCCTGCAGCAGGCCCTGAACGATCCCGGCACGACCACCGGCGCTCTTCTGGTTGCGCAGCTTTTCGGCGATGCGCGCGGCCAGCTTGTTGGTGGCGTCGGCCATGTCGGCCGGCAGGCGCGCCTGCTCCAGCAGCATCGGCACCACTTCGGGCTCGGGACGACGATAGGCGCCAGTGATTGCAGCGCGCAGTACCGACTGCGGCAGGATGCTTTCGGCAAATTCGAGGAAGCACTGGTGCGCGTGGTCCGGCAGAATATCGCCCGCGTCGTCATTGCCACTCACCCCGGCCCCGGACAGCTCGGTCAGCGTTGCGCCCCCTTCAAGCTTCTCCAGATAGTTGAAGATCGCCTGCTTGATCAACCAGTGCGGCGTACGGTCGATGGACTGCGCGCAAGCCTTGAGGCGTTCGCGGGTCGGGTCGTCCAGCTTGACGCCCAGGGTAGTGGTTGCCATTTCTTGTCCTCATCAGGGCCACGGTGCGTGGCAATAAAGCCGGCGGCAAGATTAGCCGTGCGCTTTGCGGGGTGCAACTAGGTGCAACCTTGATCTGGATGAAAGTTGCACCGCTCGACGGAAAACCTTTTTGCATGGGTTGAATCTGCACAAATCCGGTGCGGGTGTGTAGCCGTAAACAGGCAAATGCTCCGAAAGGAAGCAGATGCGTCGTGTTTATCCAGATGTTTCCAAAGGTGCAACTTGCTTGCCAAAAGGGTTGCGCCTGTCCGTAATGCCGGCCTAAAGTTCGGCCCCCTCAGGTCAACCCGCACGTTTTGCAATCTGCCGACCTGCGTCATGAACGCCGAGGCGCGCTCGCAGGCTCATAAAAACAAAGCAAGGAGACACCCCATGAGTGTCAGCAATCCCACGCTGATCACCTTCGTGATCTACATCGCTGCCATGGTCCTGATCGGCCTGTTCGCCTACCGCTCTACCAACAACCTTTCCGACTACATTCTCGGCGGACGCAGCCTTGGCAGCGTGGTCACCGCATTGTCGGCCGGTGCCTCGGACATGAGCGGCTGGCTGCTCATGGGCCTGCCGGGCGCGATCTACCTGTCGGGTCTTTCGGAGGTCTGGATCGCCATCGGCCTGATCATCGGCGCCTACCTGAACTGGTTGTTCGTCGCGGGCCGGCTGCGCGTGCAGACCGAACATAACGGCGACGCGCTGACCTTGCCGGACTATTTTGCCGGGCGCTTCGAAGACACCAGCGGCCTGTTGCGGATCATCTCTGCGGTCGTGATCCTGGTGTTCTTCACCATCTATTGCGCATCCGGCATCGTCGCCGGCGCGCGGTTGTTCGAAAGCACCTTCGGCATGTCCTATGAATCGGCCTTGTGGGCTGGCGCCGCGGCGACCATCGCCTACACCTTCGTCGGCGGCTTCCTGGCGGTCAGCTGGACCGACACCGTGCAGGCCACGCTGATGATCTTCGCCTTGATCCTCACGCCCATCGTCGTGGTGCTGGCCACCGGCGGTGTCGACACGGCGTTCCTGGCCATCGAGGCGCAGAACCCGGCCAATTTCGACATGCTGCGCGGCACGACCTTCATCGGTATCGTTTCGCTGTTGGGCTGGGGCCTTGGCTACTTTGGCCAACCGCACATCCTCGCCCGCTTCATGGCCGCCGACTCGGTGAAATCCATTGCCAAGGCCCGGCGCATTTCCATGACCTGGATGATCCTCTGCCTGGGCGGCACCGTGGCCGTGGGCTTTTTCGGCATCGCCTATTTCTCGGCCAACCCCGGGCTGGCAGGTGCAGTCAATGAAAACCACGAGCGGGTGTTCATCGAACTGGCCAAGATCCTCTTCAACCCGTGGATTGCCGGCGTGTTGCTGTCGGCCATCCTGGCGGCAGTGATGAGTACCCTCAGCTGCCAGTTGCTGGTGTGCTCCAGCGCCCTGACCGAGGACTTCTACAAAGCGTTCCTGCGCAAGGGCGCGTCTCAGCGCGAGTTGGTCTGGGTCGGTCGCATGATGGTGTTGCTGGTGGCGCTGGTCGCGATCTGGCTGGCGTCCAATCCCGAGAATCGCGTGCTGGGTCTGGTCAGCTACGCCTGGGCAGGATTCGGCGCGGCATTCGGGCCGGTGGTGCTGATTTCGGTGGTCTGGAAAGGCATGACCCGCAACGGCGCCCTGGCTGGCATTCTGGTCGGCGCGGCGACGGTGATCCTATGGAAACACTTCGAGCTGCTGGGGTTGTACGAGATCATTCCGGGCTTCGCGTTTGCCAGCCTGGCCATCGTGATCGTCAGCAAGCTGGGCCGTGGTCCGTCACCGGCCATGATCAGCCGCTTCGAACGCGCCGAGGCGGCTTTCCACCAAGGCAAGTGATGCAGTGCCTGGGCGGATCGCCTTCGCGGGCTGAGCCCTCTGCCCGCGAAAGGGCCCGTCCAGCCACCGCAAAAACCCTATCTGAAATGCTAGACTCCTGCCCATCTGCAGGAGTCCCCATGAACTATCGTCATGCCTTCCACGCCGGCAATCACGCCGACGTGTTCAAACATATCGTCCTCACCCGGTTGATTGCGCTGATGTCGCGCAAGGAACAACCGTTCGCCTATATCGACACCCATGCCGGCCTCGGCCTGTACGACCTGAGCGGCGACCAGGCGACCCGCACCGGTGAATGGCTCGAAGGCATCGCCCGCCTGTGGCAGGCCACCGACCGCCCCGCGCTGACCGACGACTACGTCAAGGTGATCAACCGCCTCAACGCCGAAGGCGAGCTGCGTTACTACCCAGGGTCGCCCGAGCTGGCGCGGCGGCTGATGCGCCAGCAGGACCGCGTGCTGCTCAACGAAAAGCACCCGGACGATGGCCAGCTGCTCAAGGACAACATGAAGAAGGACCCACGCGTTGCGGTGCACCTGGGCGAGGGCTGGCACGTGCCGCGAGCCTTGCTGCCCGTGGCCGAAAAGCGCGCGGTGATGCTGATCGATCCGCCGTTCGAACAGCTGGACGAGTTGCAGCGCTGCGCCAAGGCCATGAAGGAAACCATCGGCCGCATGCGCCAGACCGTGGTCGCCATCTGGTACCCGATCAAGGACGATGCGCGCGCCCTCAAGCGTTTCTACCAGGAGCTCACCAGCAGCGGCGCGCCCAAGCTTCTGCGCGTGGAGCTGCTGGTGCACCCGCTGGACACGCCACAGAGCCTGAACGGCTCGGGCCTGGTCATTTCCAACCCACCATGGGGGCTGGAAGAAGAGCTCAACACGCTGATGCCCTGGTTGGCCAATCTGCTCGGCCAGAGCCAGGGTGGCTGGAAGATGGACTGGCTGATCGCCGAATGACCCTCAGGGTGTGAGGCACACCCCGGTTCCGCCCAGCCCGCAATAGCCTTGCGGGTTCTTGGCCAGGTACTGCTGGTGATACGCCTCGGCGTAGTAGAAGGTCGGCGCCGGTTCGATCTGTGTGGTGATCTCGCCGTGGCCGGCTGCGGTCAGCTCGGCCTGGAAAGCCTCGCGGGTCGCCTCGGCAGCGGCCAGTTGCTGCGGGCTTGTGCAGTAGATCACCGAGCGGTACTGAGTACCGATGTCGTTGCCCTGGCGCATGCCCTGGGTCGGGTTGTGCGACTCCCAGAACACCTTCAGCAACGCTTCGTAGGACGTCACCTGCGGGTCGAACACCACCAGCACCACTTCACTGTGCCCGGTCAGTCCCGAGCAGGTTTCCTCGTAGGTCGGGTTGGGCGTCATGCCGCCGGCGTAACCGGCCGCCGTGGTGTACACGCCAGGCTGCTGCCACAGGCGACGTTCCGCGCCCCAGAAGCATCCGAGGCCGAAAATTGCCGTTTCAAGCCCCTCGGGAAAGGGACCCTGCAGCGGCTTGCCGTTGACGAAGTGCGCCTCCGGTACGCTGATCGCGGTGTCCCGGCCGGGCAGGGCCTGTTGAGCGGTGGGCAAGTCTTGTTTCTTCACCAGAATTTCCGAACGCAGGACCATCGTGCTGTTCCTCTCTCGTGTGCGGGCAAACCCTCAGACCTGCAGTTTGCCCGAATTCGCCGAGAACGTCAGACCGCCGGGCCGCGGGGGTAGCGTTTGAGCCGTTCGATCAGCTCGGCGCCGGGAATCGGCTTGTCGAACAGATAGCCCTGGCCCACATCGCAGCGCTGACGGCGCAGGAATGCCAGTTGCTCGGCGGTCTCGATGCCCTCGGCCACCACCTTGAGTTTGAGGTTGTGCGCCATGGCGATCACGGCCGACGTGATCTCCATGTCGTCCTGGTTGTCCGGGATCTCGTGGATGAAGCTGCGATCGATCTTGATCACATCGATGGGGAATTTCTTCAGGTAGCTGAGCGAAGAATAGCCGGTGCCGAAGTCGTCCATGGCCAAGGTGAGGCCCAGGCGCTTGAGCTGGTCGAGTTGCTGATGGGTGTCCACGGTGGCTTCCAGCAGCAAGCCTTCGGTCAGCTCCAGCTCCAGCAACGAGGCGTCCAGCGCTTCTTCTTGCAGGATATTGGCGATGGAAGCAACCAGGTCGGGGTCGGAAAACTGCTTGGGCGACAGGTTGATCGCCACCTGCAGGCGACCGAGGCCAGCGGCGGTCATGGCCTTGCTCATGCGGCAGGCCTGCCGGGCGATCCACTTGCCGATGGGGATGATCAAACCGGTCTCTTCGGCCACGCTGATGAACTGATCGGGCCGGATCATGCCTTTTTCCGGATGGTTCCAGCGCAACAGCGCCTCCATGCCTAACAGGCGACCCGAGCGCAGGCAGAGTTTGGGCTGGTAGAACACATCCAGTTCATTCTGGGTCAAGGCGCGCCGCAGGTTGTTTTCCACGAACAGCTTGTAGCTGGCCTCGGCGTTCAGCGCCTCGGTGAACACCTGCACTTGATGCTTGCCGTTGGCCTTGGCCTTGTGCAGGGCAAGGCCGGCGTTTTTCATCAAGGTCTGCGGGTCACGCCCGTGTAGCGGCGCACAGGCCAGGCCCACGGAGCCTGTGACGTTGATCAACTGGTTGTCCACGAACATCGGCTTGTCGAGGGTCAGCAGCACCTGTTGGGCGATACGCTGGCCGGCCTCCAGGTCGGTGTCGTGCAGCAGCACGGCGAACTCGTTGCTGGCAAAGCGTGCCAGGCTGCCGGCCGGGCTCAGGCTGTTGCGCAGGCGACGCGACAGGCTGACCAACAGCTTGTCGCCGGTCTGGTGGCCGAGGCTGTCGTTGATCCGCTTGAAATTATCGATGTCCACCAGCATCAGGCTGATCGGCCGGTCGCTGTCGTGAGCGAAGCTTTCGTCCAGGCTGCGGATGAACGCCGGGCGGTTGCCCAGATTGGTCAGGTTGTCGGTATAAGCCAGGCGCTCGATGCGCTGCTGGGCCAGCTTGCTTTGGGTGATGTCCTCATAGATACCGATGTAGTGGGTCAGCTCACGGTCATCGCCGTAGACCTTGGAGATCGACAGCTGGCCCCAATAGGGCTCCAGGTTCTTGCGCCGGCTCTTGAATTCGCCTTGCCAGCTGTTGCCGTTGGCCAGGCTCGATGGCGCGTCGAACAGCAGTTCGCTGAGGTTCTCCAGAGCGGGTAGATCCGCCAGGCGCTTGCCGTGGACTTCCTCGGTGCTGTACTGGGTGATCGCGGTGAAGCTGGGGTTGACGTACTCCACCACGCCATCGCAATTGACCAGCAGAAAGGCATTGGCACTTTGTTCCACCGCTCGTTGAAACAGGTTCAAGGCACTGGTGGCCGCACGGCGGTCATGGTTGTTGATCACCTGGGCGAAGTGGTCGGCGAGCTCGCCGGCAAAGGCAATCTCGTCGGCGCGCCAGGCACGTCCGCCGCCACTCTGCTCAAGGCACAGGACACCGACCACTTGGCCGTCGATGCGGATACTGGCATCGAGCACGGAGCGAACGTCGCGTAGCGCCAGCAACGGCGCCAGCTGGCACGTGCGCCGATCGGTGGCTACATCGCTGGCGTCGATAGCGCGACTGGTGTGCAGCGCCGTCAGATAGTCCGGGTAGTCGCTCAGGTCTACCGCCTGCGGGCAGCCATGGGCCTGGCGCTCGCGATAATAAGCAGTGATGGGCAGCAATTGCTGACCCTGCAAATTCCACAGGCTGGCGCAATCCACGGCATAGATGTCACAGGCGTTGCGCGTGATCAGCTCCGCGGCTTCGAGCAAAGGCTTGTGGGTGCCGTAGCGCTGCTGGGCCAGGCTCAGGATCAAGGCCTGCTGGGCGCTGGCGCGCTCCAGATGCTGCAGTTGTTCGCGTTGCGCCAGTTGGTTCAGTTCAAGCGCCATTTGCAGTGGACTGCTCACGCCGGTCGGCTCCACAGCGCTGTCGAGCACGCTATCGACGGCGTCGTCGACGACCACCAGGTAGCCGCGCAACAGCTGTCGATTGCGTTGGCGAAACGCCTCGCCCAACTCCATCAGGTGCAAGCTGCCTTGGTTGCTGTGCAGGGTATAGCGCACGACGTAATGGGTGCTGTCGACCAATTGCGCCTGAATGGCATCGTGCAGACGATGACGGGCCGCCGGCTCCATCAGGCACGCATACGGCGAGCCGGTCAGGGAGCACAGCTCCGCCGCCGGCAGGCCAAAGACGCGCTCGCAGTTCGGATCCAGGAAAAGCAGGGCCCAACTGGCCTCGTTCAGCCGCTCGAAACGCAGCATGCCCAGGCGCGAGGGCACCGGCAGCTGCGTCACTACCTCGGCCACCATGCGGTTGGCGGCATCGGGCTGGCTTTTCATTGAACACTCGCTTCAAGAGTACTGGTCGCGCAGAGACAACAATCCCTACAGGCTGGGGTCCCTACAGGCTCGCGCGTGGGGCAAGGTTGCATCATGGCGCTCGGGCTTACAAGCGATACAGTGGCTCGGTGCTTCCATGTTGTCGGCAGGCGCACAAAATTCTGGAATTGGATCCGAAAATACCCGGTGATGAAGGCATCTACCGTATGGGTTGCGTGCGAATAATGAACTTCGGGGTCAAATCCGGGGCAAAAAAAACCCACCGCGAGGTGGGTTTTTCTTATCCGGCCAGCCTTACAGCAGCATGGTACGGATGTCGGTCAGCAGCTCGCCCAGACGCTTGGTGAAGCGGGCAGCGGCGGCGCCGTTGATCACGCGGTGATCGTAGGACAGCGACAGCGGCAGCATCAGCTTGGGCTGGAACGCCTTGCCATCCCAAACAGGCTGGATGGTGGCCTTGGAAACACCCAGGATCGCCACTTCCGGCGCGTTGACGATCGGCGTGAAGCCGGTGCCGCCAATGTGCCCGAGGCTGGAAATGGTGAAGCAGGCGCCTTGCATGTCGTCGGCCGAGAGCTTCTTGGTCCGGGCTTTTTCAGCCAGGGCCGCGGCTTCGGCTGCCAGTTGCAGCAGGCTCTTCTGGTCGACGTTCTTGATCACCGGTACCAGCAGGCCATCCGGCGTATCGACCGCGAAGCCGACGTTGACGTACTTCTTGCGGATGATCGCCTTGCCGCTAGGGGCCAGCGAAGCATTGAAGTCCGGCAGTTCCTTGAGCAGGTGCGCGCAGGCCTTGAGCAGCAACGGCAGCACGGTCAGCTTGACGCCGGCCTTTTCCGCCACGGCTTTCTGCGCCACGCGGAACGCTTCCAGCTCGGTGATATCGGCCTGGTCGAACTGGGTCACGTGCGGCACGTTCAGCCAGCTGCGGTGCAGGTTGGTGGCACCGGCCTGCATCAGGCGGGTCATCGGCACCTCTTCGGTTTCACCGAAGCGGCTGAAGTCGACGACTGGAATCGGCGGAATGCCCGCACCACCGGTAGCGCCGGCCGCAGCGGCCGGTGCTTCCTTGGCCTTCTGCATCATCGCCTTGACGTAGACCTGCACGTCTTCCTTGAGGATGCGGCCGTGTGGGCCGGTCGGGCTCACCGCGCTCAATTCGACGCCGAACTCGCGCGCCAACTGGCGAACGGCCGGGCCGGCATGAACCTTGGCGCCGGCGGGCTTGGCCGGTGCGGCAGCAGGCTTTTCAGCGGCAGCAGCAGGTGCAGGTGCGGCAGCTGGTTTCGATTCAGCGGGTGCAGGGGCAGGGGCTGCCGCCTGGGCAGGCGCCGCAGGTGCAGCGCCAGCCACTTTCAGCTTGAGGATCAGATCGCCGGTACCGACTTCGTCTTCCAGCTTGACGCTGATGCTTTCGACCACGCCGGCAGCCGGAGAAGGAATCTCCATGCTGGCCTTGTCCGATTCCAGAGTGATCAGCGATTGGTCGGCCTCGACCGTGTCACCGGCCTTGACCAGTACTTCGATGATCTTGGCTTTGCCAGCCGAACCGATGTCCGGCACATGGATGTCCTGCACGCTGTCGCCGGCAGGCGCTGCGGCCGGCTTTTCAGCCGGTGCAGGCGCCGCCGCGGCCGGCGCGGGAGCAGCAGCGGCCGGGGCAGCAGCGGGGGCTGCGCCTTCGACCGTCAGCTTGAGGATCAGATCACCGGTGCCGACTTCGTCGTTCAGGTTGACGCTGATGCTCTCCACCACGCCTGCGGCAGGCGAAGGGATTTCCATGCTCGCCTTGTCCGATTCCAGGGTGATCAAGGACTGATCGGCGGTGACGGTGTCACCCACCTTCACCGAAATCTCGATGATCTGCGCCTTGCCCGACGAACCGATGTCCGGCACGTGGATATCCTGGCTCGAAGCGGCAGCCGGGGCCGAAGCGGGCGCCTCGGCTGGTTTGGCTTCGGCTTTTTCTTCCAGCTTTGGCTCGGCGGCAGGCTCGGAAGCCTGGGGCGCTTCTTCAGCACCCTCGACGTCCAGCTCCAGCAGTTCATCGCCTTCTTTCAGGCGGTCGCCCAGCTTGACCTTGATGCTTTTGACGACGCCCGCCTTGGGCGCCGGCACTTCCATGCTGGCCTTGTCCGACTCGAGGGTCAGCAGACTCTGCTCGGCCTCGATGCGGTCGCCGACCTTGACCAGCAATTCAATGACTTCACCTTCACCGCTGCCGATGTCAGGTACGCGAATGAGTTCGCTCACAAAAAATCTCCTCAGCAGTCCAGTGGGTTGCGTTTGTCAGGGTCGATACCGAACTTGACGATGGCCTCGGCCACCACCTTGGCTTCGATATCGCCGCGATCTGCCAAGGCTTCCAGGGCAGCCAGCACGACGAAGTTGCGGTCCACTTCGAAGAAGTGACGCAGCTTCTTGCGGCTGTCGCTGCGACCGAAGCCATCGGTACCCAGGACTTTGAATTCCTTGGAAGGAACCCACTGACGAATCTGCTCGGCGAACAGTTTCATGTAGTCGGTCGACGCAATGACCGGACCTTTACGGCCGCTCAGGCATTCTTCGACGTAGGTGGTCTGCGGCTTCTGCCCAGGGTGCAGGCGGTTCGAACGTTCCACGGCCAGGCCGTCGCGGCGCAGTTCGTTGAAGCTGGTGACGCTCCACACGTCGGCGGCAACGTTGAACTCTTCGCGCAGGATCTTCGCCGCTTCGCGGACTTCACGCAGGATGGTGCCCGAGCCCAGCAACTGGACGTGGTGCGCCGCTTCCTTGGTGTCTTCCTCGAGCAGGTACATGCCCTTGATGATGCCTTCCTCGGCGCCGGCCGGGATGGCAGGCTGGGTGTAGGCTTCGTTCATCACGGTGATGTAGTAGAAGATGTCCTGTTGCTCTTCGGTCATCTTCTTCATGCCGTCCTGAATGATCACCGCCAGCTCGTAGCCGTAGGTGGGGTCATAGGTGCGGCAGTTCGGGATGGTCGCGGCAAGCAGATGGCTGTGGCCGTCTTCGTGCTGCAGGCCTTCGCCGTTCAGGGTGGTCCGGCCGGCGGTGCCGCCGATCAGGAAGCCACGGGTACGGCTGTCGCCGGCGGCCCAGGCCAGGTCGCCGATACGCTGGAAACCGAACATCGAGTAGAAGATGTAGAACGGCAGCATCGGCTGGTTGTGGTTGCTGTACGAAGTACCGGCAGCGATGAACGACGACATGGCGCCGGCTTCGTTGATGCCTTCCTCGAGGATCTGGCCTTTCTTGTCCTCGCGGTAGAACATCACCTGGTCTTTGTCGACGGGATCGTACAGCTGGCCGACGGAAGAGTAGATGCCCAGTTGGCGGAACATGCCTTCCATACCGAAGGTACGGGCTTCGTCCGGGATGATCGGGACGATGCGCTGACCGATTTCCTTGTCCTTGACCAGCTGCGACAGGATCCGCACGAAGGCCATGGTGGTGGAGATTTCACGGTCGCCCGAACCGTCCAGGATCGCCTTGAGGGTTTCCAGTGGCGGGGTCGGAACGCTGAAGCTCTTGGCCCGGCGCTGCGGCACGAAACCGCCCAGGGCAGCACGGCGCTCGCTCAGGTAGCGCGCTTCGGCGCTGCCTTCTTCAGGCTTGTAGAACGGCAGGCTTTCCAGGTCCTGGTCCTTGACCGGGATGTCGAAGCGGTCGCGGAATTTGCGCAGGCTGTCGACGTCGACCTTCTTGGTGTTGTGCGCGGTATTCTTGGCTTCGCCTGCACCGGTGCCGTAGCCCTTGATGGTCTTGGCCAGGATGACGGTCGGCTGTTCCTTGTGGTTCACCGCCTGATGGTAGGCCGCATAGACCTTGTACGGGTCGTGGCCACCACGGTTGAGCTTCCAGATCTCGTCGTCGGACAGGTCGGCGACCATGGCCTTGAGTTCCGGGGTATTGAAGAAGTGCTCACGGACGAACGCGCCGTCCTTGGCCTTGTAGTTCTGGTACTCGCCGTCGATGACTTCGTCCATGCGACGCTGCAGGATGCCGTCGACGTCCTTGGCCAGCAATGGGTCCCAGAAACGGCCCCACACCACTTTGTTGACGTTCCAGCCACCGCCGCGGAACACGCCTTCGAGTTCCTGGATGATCTTGCCGTTGCCGCGAACCGGGCCGTCGAGGCGCTGCAGGTTGCAGTTGATGACGAAGATCAGGTTGTCCAGCTTCTCGCGGCCTGCCAGGGAGATCGCGCCCAGGGATTCGGGCTCGTCGCACTCGCCGTCGCCCATGAAGCACCAGATCTTCTGCTTGCCGGCCGGGATGTAGCCGCGCGCTTCCATGTACTTCATGAAGCGTGCCTGGTAGATCGCCTGGATCGGACCCAGACCCATGGAAACGGTCGGGAACTGCCAGAAATCAGGCATCAGCCAAGGGTGCGGGTACGAGGACAGGCCTTTGCCGTCCACTTCCTGGCGGAAGTTGTTCATCTGGTCTTCGCTGATGCGGCCTTCCATGAAGGCGCGTGCGTAGACACCAGGCGAGGCGTGGCCCTGGAAGTAGATGAGGTCGCCGCCGTGTTCGTCGGTCGGGGCCTGGAAGAAGTAGTTGAAGCCGATGTCGTACAGGGTCGCGCTGGAGGCGAAGCTGGAAATGTGGCCGCCCAGATCCGGGTCGCGCAGGTTGGTCCGGACCACCATCGCCAGTGCGTTCCAACGCACCAACGAGCGAATGCGGCGTTCCATGAACAGGTCGCCAGGCATGCGTGCTTCGTGGGTGACGGGGATGGTGTTGCGGTACGGCGTGGTGATGGCGTAAGGGAGTTGTGAACCACTGCGGGTGGCCAACTCACCCATGCGGGTCATCAGGTAGTGAGCGCGGTCTTCGCCTTCTTTGTCGAGGACCGACTCCAGGGCATCCAGCCATTCCTGGGTTTCGACGGGATCGAGGTCTTGCATGGCTTGCTCCAGGGCGGAAAGGCTTCCAGAATCGAAGCCTGAGTTTGCGACTGGCCTTGTGGGCAGACGATATTGAATTCTTGGATTACCGGCAGCTTTTCCGGCGCGCTGTAGTTTTACTACAAATCCCTGCCCTTTTCATGCCCTTGCGGGTGGAGGGCAGCGGGGGAAACACAGGATACAGGCTTTTGGCCCCCTGTCCGGTTGTGGCTTGCATCGCAACCTGTGATCGAATGTATTCGTCTGCAGGCTGTGCTGGAGATAATTCTGCCAAGTTCGGTCGAGATTTAGCTATTTATCACCTTTGTTCGACAGTTCAGGGACAGATGAACCTGTCTATACAGACCTTTACTGGGCTCTTCACGCTGCACAAGGATAGACCATGAACCTGCCTTTGCTGGTCGAAATTCCGGCCGTTCTCATGCCTTTGGTGTCGCGCAATCGCGAGTCGTTCCAGGCTGCTGTGGTAGGGGCTGAGGGCCTCTTCGCGGGCAGAGCCCGCTCCCACACTCTCCATGGCACTACTGGGATTCATGTGGGAGCGGGCTCTGCCCGCGAAGAGGG
>NZ_JASCPM010000051.1:0-31039 GCF_029960215.1 Pseudomonas sp. PS01301
ATACACCGCCGCCGCGGCTGGCGCCGGTGCTACGGGGGAGGGGGGGGGTGGGGGGGGGGGGGTCTGCGCACAAGAAAGGCCCCTGACAGGAGGGGCCTCATGAGGAAATGCGGGAAACAGCGGGCGGTCAGTTCAGGCCGAGTTTGCCGCGCAGGGTGGAGAGATCTTCGGCGAGGGTGTTGACCGGGCCGATCAGGGCTTTGCGGTCGTTTTCCTTGACCTTGTCGTAGGTTTCGAAACCGCCGTCCTGGGTCTTGTACTTGGCCAGGATCTTGTCCACGGTGGCGAAGTTCTTGTCGACTTTGGCGGCGAACGCCTTGTCCTGGCTTTCGATCTGAGGGCGGAACAGGTCGACGATCTTCTTCGCACCATCGATGTTGCCCTGGAAGTCATACAGGTCGGTGTGGCTGTAGCGATCTTCCTCGCCCGACACCTTGGTCGCCGCCACTTCTTCGAGCAGCGCGGCAGCACCGCCGACCACTTTCTCCGGCGGGAAGGTCAGCTCGGCGATGCGGTTCTGCAGATCCTTGACGTCTTTCAGCAAGCCGTCTGCCAGTGTATCCAGACCCTTGGTGGTGTTTTCCGAGTACAGGCTGTATTCCAGGCGATGGAACCCGGTGAAATCTTCTGCCTTCACTCCGGCTTCATGATCGTCGACCCGGGAGTCGATCGACGCATCCAGATCGCTGAACAGCTCGGCGATCGGCTCGATCGCTTCGTAGTGAACGCGGGTCGGTGCGTACAGCTTCTTGGCGGTGGCCAGGTCGCCCTTCTTGATCGCGTCGGTGAATTTGGCGGTTTCCACGGCCAGTTGGTCGACCTTTTCGGTCACGTAGATCTTGTAGTCCGAAACCGGGCCCACCAGGTCCAGGGGTGACTGGGTCGCGGCAAAGGCCGAGAGCGGGGCGTTCAACAGGCCTAGGGTCAGCAGCAGAGCGAGTGGCGTCTTTGTCATGAGGGGTTCCCCGGTGGTCTCAAGTGGTCAAGCGTTGGTCGTGGTGGTTCTGGTCGCGTCGAGCAGGCTGCGGCCGATGAAGTCCTGGGCGCCGGTCACCCCCGGCAAGGTGAAGAAATAGCCGCCGCCGACGGGCTTGAGGTATTCCTCGAGCGGTTCGCCGTTGAGGCGGGTCTGCACGGTGATGAAGCCTTTTTCCAGATCCGCCTGGTAGCAGATGAACAGCAGGCCCATGTCCAGCTGGCCGTTCTTGTTCACTCCGTTCGAGTAGTTGAACGGGCGGCGCAGGATCAGGTTCTGCTGCGACGCTGCCGTGCGCGGATTGGCCAGGCGGATGTGTGCGTCCAGCTTGGTGATCTTGCCTTCGGGGTCCTTGGCGTAGTCCGGCACATCGCTTTCGAGTCGGCCATCCATGGGTGCGCCGGTGGTCTTCACCCGGCCGAAGATGTTTTCCTGCTCCTGCAGCGGGGTGCGGTCCCAGCGTTCGACGAAGTTGCGGATGATGCGCACCGCCTGATAGCTGCCGTGGGCGGCCCAGGCGGGTTCGTCGCTGTCGGGCTGCACCCACACCAGGGTGTTCATCAGCCGGTTGTCGTTGGAATCCGGGTTGGCCGAGCCGTCACGAAAGCCGAGGAAATTGCGCGCGCTCTGCTCGGGTTCGCCCGGTTTGGCGGGCGCTTGCGGCGGCACGGTGCCTTCCTGCTTCCAGCGCACGAACAGCAGGTCGGGCAGGTTCTTGACGATGTCGCGCAGGGCGTGAATGTTGCTGTCCGGCGTGTTGGCACAGAACTGTAGGGTCAGGTCGCCGTGGCACTGATCGGCTTCCAGTGCGTCGTTGGGGAAGCCGACCATCCGCGACAGGCGCTTGGGCTTGACGTCGGTGAGGCCGAAGCGCTCGTCGAACAGCGACTCGCCCACCGACACGGTGATGGTCAGGTTATCTGGCACCACCACCGGGCCGAGGATGCCCGAATCCAGAGGAGGCAGCTTGGGGTCGACCTGAGCGACGGGGCCGCCGGTCATCAGAAAGCGGATGCGCTCGTCCAGGGTGCGGAACAGGCGCTCCAGGTCTGCGCGGTCGCTGGCCAGGACATCGAACGCGACCATCATGCCGGCGGCCGGTCGTGGCGTGACGATGCCGGCCTGGTGCTGGCCCTCGTAGTCGTGGCGGTCCTGGGTCTTTTCACTTTTCGGTGCTTCGGTGACCTTGGCGGCGGGGGCTGCCATCGCCGGACAGCTCAGCCCCGCGCCGGCCAGTGCCGCGCCGGCAGCGCCCAGGCCAAGCAGCACGCGGCGACGCTGGGCGTCGACCGGTGAATTCGGGTTGTCGGTGTTGCTCATGATCGTTGACCTCGTATCTTTTCCATTCGCCGCACGTGTGGCGGCGTCGGGCTTTACCGCGGCCAGCCAATCACACTGTGGAGACCGCCGACGCGGCTCGCGCCGCTGCTACAGAGATCGCGCTCAAACCTTGTCCGGTCTCATCGCGTTCAGTCAGCCATAGCGCGTAAACCGCGACGCGGCTCGCGCCGCTGCTACAGGGTGGAGAGGCCAAGGGCGGGGTCGATGCCGTCGAGGGCATCGGCCAGGGCCTTGGCTTGCGCGGCAATCTGCTGGCGTTGTTCGGCGCTGACCGTTTCGTAGCTCTGGTAACCATCGCCGCTGCGCAGGCTCGCCAACTGCATGGCCAGTTCGTCCGCTGCGGCATCGATGCCCGGCAGCAACTCGGCCGCCGACTTGGCCAACAGCGGACGCAGCAGGTCGATGACCTTGCGCGCGCCTTCCAGGTTGGCGGCGAAGCCATTCAAATCGGTATGGCTGTAGCGCTCTTCCTCACCGTTTGTGCGAATGTCCGCCAGCCCACGCAGGTTGCGCGAGACGATGTTCACCAGTTGTTCGGGCGGCAGCGGTTGAGCCAGCAGTTGGCGTTTCAATTCGGTGACGTCGGCCGCCAGTTTCTTCGCTACCGGTGCCAGGCCATCCAGGGTGTTCTGTTTGAACAGGCCGTATTCCAGGCGATGGAAGCCGCCGAAGGCTGCGTCCTGCTCACGCTTTTCGTAGTAGTCCGCGCGGGCGTTGATAGCATTGTCCAGCTCGGCCAGACGCTGCGCGGCGGGCGCGATGCGTTGATAGGCGGCGCGCGCCGGTGCATACAAATGGCGCGCCTGTGCCAGATCACCGGCAACGATGGCCTGGTTCAACGCATCCACGGCACGGATCAGGCCACTGCCCTGGGTCGCCAGGTACACCCGGTATTCCGACAGCGGGCCGACGAAGGCCACCATCGACGGCCGCGCCTTGGCGGCTGCATCGGATTCGGCCGTAGGCGTCACCTTCAACGTGCCGCGAGGGTTGCTGAGCAGACCGCAGGTGATCTGATAGTCACCCGGCTGCAGGTTGGCGTTGATCACCTGGCTCAGGCCGGGCGCGATGTTCTCGCGCTCCTCGACCACCAGCACGCCGTCGAGGATTTCCCATTCCACGGCGCGTTCGGAACGGTTGACGATGCGAAAGCTGTTGCGCCCGGCAGCCACGGTCAGTGAGGCCGGCTCACAGTTGTGTGGATGGATGTTCACCACGATTTCGTTCTGGGCACTGGCCTGACGTTTGTTAGAAGCGACTTGCGAGGCGTAGTAGAACAGGCCGCCGGCGGCGATCATCACGACCACCGACCCGGCGAGCGCCAGACGCATCAGGCGCGGCGGCGCGCCATTGACTGGATTGGACATGGAGGCCTTACTGATGAGTGGCAGGGGAGGAGGGAACCGGCGTCGGCGCGGCATGGGGCATGAAGAACACCACCAGTGCCACGACCAGATAGATCAGATACGCGCCCAACGTGCTGACGGTGGGAGCATCCTGATAGCCGAACATGCCGGCCAGCACCGATCCGGTCGGACCGTCCATGGGCAGCGTGGCGCTGATGTCGAAGACCACGGTCTGCAAGCTGTTCCAGACCCCGGCTTCGTGCAGGGCCATCACGGAATTGGCGAGAATCCCGGCCGCTACCACCAGGATGAACAGACCCGTCCAGCGAAAGAACAGCGACAGGTTCAGGCGCATGCTGCCCGAATAGATGGCGAAGCCGACCGCCACCGCGACCAGCAGGCCAAGCAGGGCGCCGATGGGCGCGCCAGGCCCTTCGCTCTGTTGAAAAACCGCGAGCAGGAAAAACACGGTTTCCAGGCCTTCACGGGCGACCGCAAAGAACACCATGGCAATGAGCGCGGCAACCTGATGGCGAGAGCCCGTCAGGGCCTGGTCCAGCGCGGCCTGCAACGAATGCTTCACGGAACGGGCGACCTTGCGCATCCAGAACACCATGGAGGTGAGGATGACCACGGCCACCAGGCCGATGAGCGCTTCGAACAATTCCTGTTGTTTCTGCGGAAATTCCGCGCTCATCAATTCCAGACCACCGCCCACCAGCAGGGCCACGGCTGCGGCCAGGAAGACGCCGATCCAGACCGCTGGCATCCATTGACCACGGCCGGTTTGTTGCAGGTAGCTGGCGATGATGCCAACGATAAGCGCGGCTTCAATCCCTTCGCGCAGCATGATCAAGAATGGAACCAGCACTTCGCACCGTTCGAGGAGTAATAAGGATGCTAACTTGTAACATAATGATACTCATTATTGAACAGAGCGCTTGATCTTTGCGCCGAGCGGAAGCTGAACAAATCTTCAGGATGGCGGGGCGAACCTTTGGTCCGCGCCGCCATCGAGGCATCAACCCGTGGTGCCGTACACCTCCTGGCCCAAGCGCAGTACCAGCAGCGTCAATGAATCCGCGTTCGCCAGGATGATCTTCGCGCGCACTTCTGGATTGCCTCGAAAGGCCACCCTGGCTTCGGCCAAGGTCGACTGGCCGGACAACTTGAGGATCATTTCCCGCTGACGCCCATCGTAGTGGCGAAAATCGCGTCGGCCGTTGGTACCGCGCCGGGTGAACAGTTTCGTGTCCGGGGTGCTCAAGGACAATGCCTCGTGCCGTACCCGGTTCAGGCTATGGGCGTAGAGCTGTGCCTGGCTGTGAGGCCCGCCCAGCGTATCGTGTTGTTCGAGCAGTGGCCTGAAGCTGTCCATGTAGGCGATGTCCACGGTCTTGAGTACCTGATGACTGACTTCATGCAGCAATGAAGAGGCCTGGTGATGCAGGAACATGTCGTTCTGGCTGCGGTGGAGGTCCGAGTAGAGGATGGTTTCCGGCGGCAGGACGTAAAACTCTTCGGTAAGGAAGATGCGCTTCTGCGGATCGGTTTCCCAGACGAACGCGTGGGTGCCGTTGTGCCGTTGCTTGTTCAGCCCCACCCAGTAGCGGGGCGAGGATTGCGGGTCCAGACCGGGGGTTGTGAACTCGCTGAGCAGGCGCAGGCAACTGCTGCGAATCTGATGCAGCATGGCCGGTGTCACATCGACCTCGAATATGTCGGTGAGTACGGCGTTGGTTTCAGCGGCGAGCGGTACATGGGGCGCGGTTTGATTCAGGTTGGCCAAGGCGTTGCGCAGGCATTCCACGCTGTGGGCGTGGGCCTCCACCAGCTGCCGATGCCGCCGAGGATACTGCCGGCGAATCTGCAGAGCGCCTTCGGCCTGGGTCACGAACAGATCCGTCAGGTTCTGCTCGGCCACCCATATGTCATAGTGCTCGACGATGGAATAGCCGCCGCCCATCCGCACCACTTCGGCATCCACTCGCCACTTCTGCTGTTCATCGAGCTCAAGGTTCGGGCCGTCGCCTTGAGAGCTGATGATCTTCAAGCCAACGTCGGCGTCCGCCACCTCGTACACTCGACCACTGACGACGGCATAGCGGTGTTTGCCGTCGGTACTCTTGTAAAGGTTGAGCAGCGGGTCGAAGTGCAGCTCGGAGAGCACCACATCGGTGGCCTGGGCATTTTTCAAGGCGGTCAGCCCGGATATCCCCAGCACGCCTTGCTGGGATGCCGCTATCTCGTCGGAAGGCCGGCGCTTGGACGGCTCACGCCACTCCAGGTCGTCCAGGGCTTGCCGCGAACCCACGACAGACGCCAAGGCCGCCACGAGGTCGGCTACCGCTTCTCCCCATTTCTGTTCCTTGGCGGCTTCCACCGAATCGCGGACCAGCACAATGCCCTGATACAGCGCTACCAGCGAGGCCACGGCACTGGGCAGCATGACCGAGCCTTGCTGCAAACCCAGTTCCAGCAGACGGCAGAACGCGTTCCAGGTGGCCTCGCCAGCCGACAAGGTTTGCTCCTTGGCGGCCAGCTGGATCAATTTCAGGGTGTCTTCGAAAATCAGAAACAGCGCATTGCCGGTGTAGGGTTTGTCCGACAAGGTAATCGAAGGCGGGCGGCCCGGGCGTTGGCCATCGCTGACTTCGGTAGTCCATGGAATATGGGGTTCCCGGAAACCGCCGTGCTGGTAGCGTTCCTTGGCCTGTTCCGGAAGGCGCGACATGATCAGCGCCTGCAGGCTGGCGTCGGTTTTCACCTGGGAGAGCAGGCTGGCGCGGTCGGCGTACTCGAGTAACGTCTGTTCCCCACCGTAGGCGCTGTACAACACGACCGGCCCTGCCGCCTGGTCGTCGGGCGCGAACAGGAACATCGCGCAGGCCATGTCAGCGGCAACGTCGGTGTCCGGGATCAAGCCAAATGGCGCAATGATGACGTTGTGACGGTGCAGCGGTTCACGCGCCAGCCCGTCGGGCATCTCCATGACCTGCTCGATCAGGTTGACGGCCTCGTTGCTCAGCTTGCCCTGCATCTGCCGTTCGGCGGCGTAGCGCAGCATCTGCGGCGGTACCCCGCGGGCGAACAGGCGGCGGCGTTCGGCATAGTCGGCATTCGTGGGAGCGAGCCGTTCGGCAAGCATGCTGCGATAGGCACCACCGATGTCGGCTTGGTCCACCAACGTGCGGATCTGGTGTGTGCTTGGGGTGGCAATGGTTTGGCTGGGTGGGTCCAGCACGATGGTCATCGCACTGCTCAACGAGCCGCCGAACTGGTCGACTGCCCACTGCGTCAGCGACTGAGTGACACCGGCGGCACTGCCCAGCGCGATACCGCCACCGGCACTCAAGCCCCCGCCGCTGGTATCGGTCAGCGTGATCTGCACCCGATCGGGATTGTAGGGCCCTTGCGGCCAGGCCTTGAGCATGGCCTCTTTGAGGCGGTCTCGGGAGAAATCCAGGATGTAGGGTATGTTGGCCAGGTAGTTACCCTGAGCATCAGTGGTCAATGCGCAACGTCTCAAGATTTCGGTGTAGCGCGTGATCTGTTCTTTGGAGGCGTATTTCAGCCAGCCAGGCAGCAGTTCCACCAGTTGGCTATTGGCGATTTCGGTGCCCAGCCATTCAAGCGCCGCTGCCAGAGTGTCGTCGCTGTGCTCGAAATCGGTATTGCCCTGCATGAGTTGGGTGGAAAAGTGGCAGTCGATGCCAAGCTGCAGGTTGCTCCTCAAGTAAACCAGGCGTCGATTGAATTCCAGGGCACACAACTCGGCGATGAAATCGCCGCGCAGGGCATGGGTCGTCAGGTCGGACGCGCCTCCCAGGCTGGCGTTGTCCTGAATAGGGCCTGCGCGGTCCCGGAAGTAGCGACCGCTGCCCAGATTTCGCGATCTTGACGGGTGAGTCACGACGGTGGCGACGGTCTCCTTCATCTGCTGGGCAGAGCTGAACGCCCGCAGGCCATCGTGGGTCGACCACATCAGCACCGGGCCTTCGGGTTGCGAGCGCTGATGAATGAGCACCAGATTGCTCAGCACGACCTCACTGCCATCGCTGCGCGCGCGCAGGCACAGGCTTTGCACCTCCACGTCCAGTGCATTGCGCAATGCCGCCGTCGGTCGATCCAGCGCAACAGCCAGCCAGTCGAGCATCTTCTCGTCGATTCGCCCTTCACGCCGCGCCGACGCCAGACCGATGCGCAGGCAGCGTTCGGTGATGGCTCGCCGCTGCCCCTGCAGGTCGTAGGTGCCGCGGTAATGCCCGTAGGGGGTGGTGTCATGGCGAGCGGCCAGGCGCGCAAATGCACGAGGCACGTGTCGGCGTTGCTCGCCGATCAGGCGTTCCATCTGCAGGATGTCGGGCCATTGCAGGGGGTTGCCACGGGCGTCCAGCACCGCGTCGACACTGGACAGTGCCTGAACGATAGCGCCGCTGCAGCGCTCCAGAAAGTAGTCCACCAGGCTGATCGAGGACAACTGCGGCGAGCCGGCGATACGCAAGTGCAGTTGATCAACGGGCAGCGTCGACTGGATCGCCAGCAAACCGGGCGCCAGCAACTGTTGCACTCCCTTGACCAGGCTCAGTGAGCGCTTGCGCTGCCCATCCAGTTGACGTTGCATGGCGTGCAGTTCCCGCAGCCAGGTCTGGCTGGGCGGCCCGCTCGGCTCGTCGACCGCCGGGGTGGCGGGGGCGGCGTGCTCCACTGTCTCGCCCAGCCAGGCCAGATTGGGCTGGAGCAGATCATGGAGTGCCGTGGCCTGGGCCATGGCGGACAACGGATTGCCGCGCAGCTGAGCTGGCGTGTTGAAGCAGTCCTGAACGCGGCGGCGCTGCAGATCGATGAAGCCATCGGCGAGGGCTTGCCACGGGCTGCTGGTGAGGGGCGTCAGCTGCGCCCTGGGAACGATGGTGGCGTTGAACAGCTGGCGTTGGCTGGCAATGATTCTCGGACTGCTGGGGGCTTGGGCGATCAAGGTGTCGAAATGCCGGCTCAAGGCCCCGAAGTCGCTGCACAGCGTGAAGCCCTGGTCGCAGCTGTACAGCCAGTGTCCCAGTGCGGCATCGTTTCTATCGCTGATCACCAGCACCCCAGGCCAGGGTACTGCACGGTCGGTTTTAACCGGATCGGCGGCGAAGCTCAGCCTTGCATGACGATGTCCGCACGCGGTTTGCCTTGCGCTGCGTCCATCAGCAACGCTCGCTGCGCCGGGGTGTAGCCCAGATGTGCCTGGATCTCCAGCACCGCGTTCAGGTAGCTGTGCTTCAGGTGTCGGGCCAGTAACGTGCGGTAGGTCGACGCCGAAGACGACGGCGTGGTAGCCCAGAAACCGACCAGCGCTTGATCGAAAGCCCCTGGAAGTTTCGCCACGGTGCTCGCGATGGTCGCGCTGTAGGTGGCCGTTTCAGTGGCGCTGAGGGCCTGGCCGTACACGCCGATGAAGTGATGCTCCACGGACGGGCTGCCACGACCGGTCAGCCTGTCCAAGCCGACATCGATCAGGTTCTGGGTGGTCTCGACGGTTCCAGGGGTGCCCACCCGGCGCTGTATGCGGTGCAGGGCCGGGACGATCGGGTCGCTTGCCGGCAGGGCAGTGCGCAGGGCGCGGGTCAACTCCTGATCCAGCACGGTGCGTAACGCCGGTACGCTCTGCAAACACGCCACCAGGGGCTTGAGCCGCTTGGCATGGGCCTGGATGATCGCGTCCATCCAGCGTTGAAACGGCGTCCTGGACACCGACAGCCAGCGCGCGTAAGCCCCCTCCAGGTCGGGTCCGGTACCAGGCTCGAGCAGGGCCGCTTCGAGTTCATGGCGAGTAAAAAAGGGCAATATCCCGGCCATCGGGGAGTAGAAATAGACGGCCGGGTTGGTGATGTCGGCATGGGCGATCATCAGACCGCTGAAGATACCGGGCGCCGCATTGGTCAACAGGCTGATGCGCATGTCACTGGGCAGACTGGGCTGTTCGGGCAACCGCCGCAGCCAGTCGTGCTCGATGACGCTCAAGCGTTCATCCTGCAGGGCTTGCAGCAGTTGGCGGGACATGCGCTGCGCCAGCGATCGGGCATGGAACCAGGGCAGGGTGTTGGACATCGGGCGGACTCCTTGTGGTGCAAGCCGGTCCTTGCCAGCTCGCGGAGCGCCTACGCTAGAACCTGTCCGGTCCGGGGAAGCTGTAGATATGTGTGACCTGGGATCGCCGCCTGGGCCCGTGCAGATACAAAAACGCCCCGGCACTGGCCGAGGCGTCTGGTCTCACCGCAATCGATCAGACCGGGAACAGTTCGCTCAGCTTCATGGCCAGCATCATGTCGCCTTCGGCGCGCAGCTTGCCGCCCATGAAGGCCTGCATGCCGTCGGTTTCGCCGCTGACGATGCCCTTGAGGGTTTCGCTGTCCATGACCAGAGTGACGTTGGCGTCCGGATTTTCACCTTCCTCCAGTTCGCAGGTGCCGTCCTTCACGTGCAGCGCGTAGTGCTTGTCTTCGTCGGTGATGTTGAAACCGAAGACCAGGTCCAGACCTTGGGCGGCGGCTGGATTGAACTTGGCTTTCATGGCTTGTACGGCGTCGGCTACGGAGGTCATGGTGCGTTCCTTTTGTTGGAAGGGTGCGGCGATCGCGCAATCTTGGGAGGGCCAAGGCTCGATGTGACAGTGAAAGTCTTCCGAGGGTAGGGGGGGCATCGACAGCTGTCAACGAAAAATCATACGTGCGTTTGAAAGGCTTGTTTGATGCCGATCGTTTCACGGCTGGCCCAAGGCTTTGCCCCCCGGTATGCTGGGCCCATTCAATCGCCCCCTGGTTTGGCGGGCGTCATGCATGTAAGGAGTCACCGTGGAGTTTCTTGCCGATTACGCCGGTTTTCTGATCCGGACCGTCACCTTGGTCGTTGCCATTCTGGTGGTGCTGGCCGCGATTGCCTCGCTGCGTGCCAAGGGCCGGCGCAAACCGGCTGGCCAGTTGCAGGTCAGCAAGCTCAACGACTTCTACAAGGGCCTGCGCGAGCGGCTCGAAGCCGGGCTGTTCGACAAGGACAAGCTCAAGGCCTTGCGCAAGGAACAGGCCAGGACCGACAAGAAAGCCAGGAAGAAAAAGCCCGAGAGCAAGCACCGGGTGTTCGTCCTGGACTTCGATGGTGACATCAAGGCCTCGGCCACCGAGAACCTGCGTCATGAGATCACCGCCGTGCTGACCCTCGCGACGCCCAACGACGAAGTCGTGCTGCGCCTGGAAAGCGGCGGCGGCATGGTTCACAGCTATGGCCTGGCGTCCTCGCAACTGGCGCGCATCCGCCAGGCCGGTGTGCCGCTGACCGTGTGCATCGACAAGGTCGCGGCCAGTGGCGGCTACATGATGGCCTGCATCGGCGAGAAGATCATCAGCGCACCGTTCGCCATCCTCGGCTCCATCGGCGTGGTGGCGCAGTTGCCCAACGTTAACAAGCTGCTGAAGAAGCACGACATCGATTTCGAAGTGCTGACGGCCGGTGAGTACAAACGCACCTTGACCGTGTTCGGCGAGAACACCGAGAAAGGCCGGGAAAAATTTCAGGAAGACCTGGACGTCACTCACAAGCTGTTCAAGAGCTTCGTGGCCCATTACCGGCCGCAGTTGTCCATCGATGACGTCGCCACCGGTGAAGTCTGGCTGGGCGTGGCGGCGCTGGACAAGCAACTGGTGGATGAGCTCAAGACCAGCGATGAGTACCTGGCCGAGCGCGCCAAGCAGGCCGAAGTCTTCCACCTGCATTACGCCAAGAGCAAAAGCCTGCAGGAACGGGTCGGTCTGGCGGCCAGCAGTTCGCTCGAGCACGTGGCGAGCAAGGCCTGGGGCAAGCTCACCCAGCAGCGCTTCTGGTAACGGTCAGCCTTATGTAGTGCAGAACCCGATGTAAACCTTGCTCCACTGATTGCCCGGGAGTCTTTCGCTGCCGGGCAATCTTTCTGGAGCCGTGTCGTGACCCCGCAAACCCCCTCTCCGAGTCCAGGCACTGTGCCTGCGAACCATGATCTTGTCGCTCGCCTGCTGCCCGCCTGGCTGACCCGTGCCAGCGTCCAGGGCCGTGCCGAGTACCAGCAGGCACTGACCCTCGGTCATGCCGCCCAGGCCCGGGTGCGAAGCTTGATGAACACCGTCAAGCCGCCCGCCACCTTCGCCGCCGAGCGCCTGGCTCCGGCCTTGCGTTCGCGCTTCAATCAGGACGTGGACCTGAACGACACGCAATGGGTCCGGTTCGAGTACAGCTACGGCATCGACCGCCGCGTGACCTCCGTGCGCCGTCAGACCTTGCTCGAAGTCGCCATGGCCAACTTCGGGCCCGAGGAAAGTGAACCGGGGGCCTATGACAGCGATACCCTGCTGGTGCCGGCCCGCGCCCTCAAGTTGGAGGTGGGACCCCGGTTGGCCTGGCGTCTGGACCGTACCCAGGTGCTGTCCATCACACCCGAACAGTTTGCTCGTGCCTGCCGGGAAATCGATCTGGGCCAGGCCTATCAAGAGCATGTGCAGCAGGTCTTTCACACCGACGAGTCGAACGCTGGCAGTGCACGCGAACGGCTGGAAGCGAGCTTTCGCAGTGATCTGAAAGCACAGATGGCCCGTTCGCTGCTGCGCGGTGACATCACGGCCCAGTGTGAACAGGTGCTGCAGCAATTGTTGCGCGGGCCTTCCAGCGACGTCAGTTGGAACGGCACGCCGGTCGTGGTTTCCGGGGTGCGCGCCTTGGTCACCTGGTTCAGGAGCGGCACGGTGTTGTCGGGCATGTTCGTGGTTCAGGCATCTGCCAGCGCCGATGCGGCGTGTGTGGTCTATCTGCCAGGTGATCCGGACTCGCCACTCAAGCAATACACCAGCGTGCAGGCGTTCGCCGACGCATTGCGCGAAAAGCTGCGGCGCGCCGGTTATGCCGACTATTTTGCGCGGTTCATCTGCGAAGCGGATCGACATGGCTTCTTCGAGCGGTTGAACGACACGTTGCGGCCCGAAGCGTTTTCCCTGTGGACGCCCAAAGGCCGGGTCGATGACCCGAACGCCGATATCGGCGTGCGACTCGAGCCCCGTGTCGGTGGTGTGGTCGAGCGCCTGTACGAAGATGCGCTGGGCATGCTTGTCGCCAACGCGCGGACCTTCGTGGTGCCCACTGCCGAGGTCGACCGGGCTGCCCGTGAGGCGCATCTGCTCAAGTACCTGGAATGGGGTACCACGCTGCTCAATGCGTCGGCGTTCTTCGTTCCTGGCATCGGTGTATTGATGGCCGCCGTTGGCACCGCCCAGTTGCTGGGCGAGGTGTTCGTGGGCATCGACGATTGGGAGCATGGGCAGACCCAGGAGGCCCTGGATCACTTGTTCAGTGTGGCCGAAAATGCGGCCTTGATCGCCGCCACCTCGGCGGCCGAGATCACCTTGGCACGCTCGCCCTTCGTCGAGGGGATGCTGCCGGTGGTCGACCGCCACGGCGCGACACGGTTGTGCAACCTGAAACTGACCGATTTTGCCAGCCCGGAACCCTTGCCCGTGCATCTGCAACCGGACCCTGCTGGCCAGTATCGGCAGGGCGCTGACCGCTATATCAAACTGGACGGCATTGCGTACCGGCAGAGCGAGGACGTCGAGCTCGGCCGGTGGTACCTGGAACATCCCGACCCCCAAGGGGGATTGCGGGTGGCGCTCCAGCACAATGGCGAAGGCGCCTGGCGGGCGGCCCATGAAGACCCGATCAAATGGACCGTCGAACAGGCCATGAGCCGATTGGGGCCGGTGTTCGAGGGGTTTACGCCGGGCACGCTGCAGCGCATCCGCCAGGTCACGGGGATCTCCGCCGCGCAGATCCGTCAGATCCACGTCCAGGGTTTGCCACTTCCGGCAACCCTGCGCCTGGTCGTCGCTGACGTTCGCGCCGCTCAGGGGATGAAGTCGCAACCTCATGAGTGGCCCGCCGAGCATGCCGCCGCCGCGCTGCGTCGCGACTTTCCGCGCTTGCCCTGGGAGCTGGGCGAAGCGCTGTATCGTCAGGCCAACGCGCAGGAGCGCCTGCAACTGACGCAGCGCCAGCGAGTCCCCCTGCGGTTGGCGCTGAAGGCCCATGAGGGCATACGCGAGGCCAACCTGAACCGTGCCATCGGCGGGCTGGTGTGGCCGTCCATGGCCAACCCTGCCGCCGCCAGGCTACGCCAGGGACTGCTCGATCTGCTGCCTGAACGCGAACGTGCAGTCGCCACCGCTCAACGCATCATCCAACTTGCGCTGGCCGACCGCGAGCGTGCCGCGCGCCTCATCGGCCAGCGTCGGATGCCCGCTTTCAACGGGCCGGAGCGGTTGGACGACGGCAGGATCGGCTATCGCCTCAGCGGCCGCGGGCGTCCTGCACAGGCGCCAGCGTTGCCTCATATGGCGGCAGACCTCGAGCAGGCTCGCCACGAGGCGGAGGGCGCACGACTGGAGGCTGTCTTGAATCAGTGGGCCCTGCAGCCGGCGACCGTAGCGGACGAAAATGGCAACCCGGTGCCCGTGGACCCGGCGCATCGCACCCTGGCCGCACAACGCCTGCGCGATGCCTGGCATCGTCAGGCGCCGCTGGCGGAGGGGCTGGCAGGCGATCCGCCGCAGTATTTCCTCGACCTGTCGGAGCTGCGGGTCGGCGCTTTGCCGGCATTGACGGCCGATTTCAGTCATGTGTCCTACATCACGCTGGAAGGCGCTGGACTCGAAAGCTTGCCGACGGGCTTTCTGCTGAATTTTCCCACCCTCACCGTGCTCGACCTGCAGGGCAATCTGCTCAGCGAAATCCCGGCCGAGGTGGCCGCGTTGCCGTACCTGGAATCCCTGACGCTGGAGAACAACCGGCTGAGGGCGTCGCCGACGATGTTCGATGCCCTGCGCGGGCTCGATCGACTGCAAGCGCTGGTGCTGCGCAACAATCCGATGCGTCTTCCGGCACCGGCGGTACAGGCATTGAGCGATCTGACGTCGCTGCGCTACCTGGTGCTCAGCGGTACCGACACTGTTGCCATGGCCGAGCACCTGCCCACCTTGGCTCGGCTGACCCAGCTGGAAAACCTCTGGCTGAGCGACAACAATCTACGACTGACGCCGGCCGCCATGCAGGCGTTGTGTTCGCTGCCGCTGCTGGACTACCTCGACCTGTCCGGCAATCCGTTGGGCGAGCACCTGGACCTGGCGGGGCTGCCCGTGATCGGCGCCCTCAACCTGCGGGCCTGCGGCCTGACGCAGTGGCCTCGGGGGCTGACGCAGCTGATGTCCCGTGAGCCTTTGACGCTGCGCCGCGTAGCGCTCGACAACAACGCTATCGTCGACGTGCCGTCACTGACCGAACTTGCCTTCTTTCAGGAAGAACCGCAGGTGGCAACGCCCTTGATCATCTCCTATGCCGGGCTCAGCGAGCTCAGTGTCCGGCGGCTGCAGGCGGTGGGCGTTTCCTTCAAGTACCTGGACATACTGGCCGCCGCAGCCAGTCCCGAGAGACTGCAGCGACTCCGTGATCTTCGCGCACACCCTCGGTCTACGCGCTTCATCCAGTTGCTCGATCGTCTCGGCGAAACCGCCGACCAGGTGCTCGTGCCGGACAATCTGGCCAGTCGCGCCTGGGCTGTGATCGATGCCGCCGCCCAGTCGCCCGTGTTGCGTGACGAGTTGTTCCTGCTCGCCCAGCGCCCGGACGCCTGTGGCGATCAAGTCATCGCGCTGTTCAATGATCTGGAGGCGCAGCTGCTGTTCGCCAGGGCCAACGATGCCACCTTGGACGGCCCGCAGCGGGCCACCGAGCTGCTCGCGACTTCGCGCAGCCTGTTCCGGCTCAACCAGGTTGAATCGCTGGCCCGTGCCGAGGCGCAGCGGCGTGTGCAAGCGCGGCAGATCGAGCCGGACGAGTTCGAGGAGGTCGAGGTGCTGCTGGCCTACCGCATTGGCCTGGCGCAACGCCTGGAGCTGCCCAACCAACCCCATGGCATGCTGTTCGCCAACATCGAGCCGGTCACGGCGCAGCAGCTCGATGCCGCGGCGCAGCAGGTTCATCAGGCCGAAACGCGGGAGGCTTTGCTGGAGTGGCACATGGTGCAGGACTACTGGCTGGGCTACCTGCGCCGTGCGTTCGCCGAGCGGCTGAGCCAGACCCTGGCGCCTTTCGTCGCACGGCAGCAGGCGCTGGAAGCGGCACCCTACGATGACGGGTACGACGAGCGACTGGTGGCGCTGCAAGTGGAGCGACACGCCGCCGAAGCAAGTCTGTTGAGGGCACTGACCGAACACGCCATGGACGGCTGAGCGGGCACACACCTATCTACCTCAACCACAGCGTGGGGCTTTGTTCCACTGGCGCTCTGCCCGCTACACCCCGTGGCGGGCATTGCCATGGAGCACAAGCATGACCCTTGATTCTGCCGTGACCGGCGAAGCGGCTTCCCACCAGGCCCTGATCGAAGCGGTGTTGCCGTCGTGGTTGACGGCGGCGGCACCGGCGTTGCGCGAGGCTTATTTCGCCAGTTCGTTGCTCAGTGTGCGGTCCAGTGCGGATGCCGCCCAGGTCAGCGCGCGCTTGCAGACGCCTGCCGCGTTCTGCGCGCCGTTGTTGCAGGCAGCGCTGCAAAAGGCCTACCCGACGCTTGCGCTGGACGTGAACAAGCACGAACTGATTCGCATGGTGCGCACCCGTGACGGGCTGACCACCCAACTGACGCCCAGGCACCAAACCCTGCTCGAAGCGGCCTTGCAGAACTTCCTGCCTGCCGAAGCGAGGCCCGGTGGGCTGGAGGAGGGTTCGGTCATTCTGCCGGTCGGCGTGTTCGGTTTTACCCTCGATGACGACGGCAGCCTGGTGTATCGCTACCCGGACAGCGCGCGGGTCAAGCTTGAGGTGCATGATTTCGCAGCCCTGGTCCGCACGCTGGATCTGGGCCGTCAGTACCAGGCGCACTTCAAGGCGGTGTTCCGCCCACTCGGTCAGGCGCCCAGCGAAGATCTCGAACAGGCCGAGACTGCCGGCCGCTTCAACCTGGCCATTCGCGACCATCTGGACGCCGCGGCCGTGACCGCGCGGATCCGTGGATACATCAGCGAAGCGGCCTATCGGGCCGTCAAGCAGATCACGCAACCCAGGGACTTGCAGCCCGCGAGCTGGGAGGGCAAGTCGCTGCGGTTCTGCCAGCTGGGGTTGTTGCATACGCCGCTGACCACGGGGTACAGCCTGTTGGGCATGGTGCTGATCGAACAGGTGAACGGTTCGGCTTGCCTGGCCTACATGCCCGGCGAGCCGACCCATGCACTCAGGGAGTACGCCTCACGGCAGGCGTTCGCCGATACCCTGCGCGAGAGATTGCGCGAGGTGCCTTACCGTGACTATTTCGGGCGCTTCGTCGCTCAGCGCAGCCAGGCGGCGTTTACCGAGCGTCTGATCAACACCTTGTCGCCGGTACCCTGGATCGTGCCTGGCCAGTTCGTCAAACCACCGGTCCCCGACCCTGACGCGGACATCGGCCTGCGTGTGTATCCGGTCGAGGGCAAGCTGGTGCACCTGTTGTATAGCCAGCAACTGATCAAGTTGGGAGAAACGGTGCGCCTGGCGGTGGTACCCACCGATGACGAGGATCAATTGGCGCGAGAGCAGCGTGTGGCGTGGTGGGAAGGGGTGTTGGCCAGCGCATTCGATATCGCCACGTTCGTCGTGCCTGGGGCTGGGGAACTGGCACTGGCGGTCGGCGCTGTCGAACTGGTCAAGGACCTGTGCCTGGGCGTCGATGACTGGAAACACGGGCAAACGGTGGAAGCGATCAGCCAATTCGGCGCCGTGGCACAGAACGTAGCATTGCTGGCCAGCGGTGCCGCAGCCAGCATCGCTCTGGTGCACTCACCGTTCATGGAGGCGCTTGTCCCGGTCATCGACAGCGCAGGCAAGCCACGCCTGCTGAATCCGGACCTGACGGCGTATGCCACCGACATCAGCCTGCCCGCCGACGCTATGCCCAATGCTCTGGGTCAGTATCGGTTCAACGACCGTACCTATGTGCGCATCGACCAGCACTACTACCAGCACGTGCAGGATGAAACGAGCGGGCAATGGGTCATCGACCATCCCAGGCTGCGCGACACCTATCGCCCGGTGCTGACCCATAACAAGGCCGGGGCGTGGCAGCACGTTCACGAGCAGCCACTGCAGTGGCAAGGTGCGCAACTGTTGCGCCGGTTTGGCGCCATCACCGATCGTCTGAGCGATGCCGAGCTGCTGCAGGTCAACGACGCCTGTGGGATTTCCCCCGAGCAATTGCGCGAAGCCCACGTGAACCGACAGCAAGCCCCTGTGCCGTTGCAGGACGCGTTGTTGCGTTACCGCGCCCGGCGCGATGTCGAGCGCCTGGTTACGCAGGTTCGGCAGGCGCAGCCGCCCGGGGAGGGCGCTGCCTACTGTCTGCCACTGCTGCAGCGTGTTGCCGGCTGGCCGCAAAGCTGGACCCTGCGCGTGGTCGCCGACGACAGTCATGCCGTGCAGTACGGCGCCGGGCACGCCGAGCCGATCGTGGTCCAGCGCAGCGACTGGCTGGCGGGCAAGCTGTGCGAACGCATCGTCGAGCAGCTCGACGACACGCACAAGCAGCGCCTGTTTCCGGACAGCGTCGAGAACACCGTACAGGGCCAATCCTCGGCATTGGCCCAGGCCCTGGCCGATCAGGTGCAGGCGGCCAGCACGGACATTGCCGACGGACTCTATGCCCACCAAGAGCCTGCGCTGGCCAAGGAAGCGGCGCCCATCAAACGCCTGTTCCCCGGATTGTCCGGGCGAGCAGCCAACGACCTGGCCGCGCAGGCGCTGGACTGGGAGCTGAGCCAGTTACGTGGTAGCGGACGGCTGTCCGTGCGCCTGACCGAGCAAGCACGTCTGTACCTGCGCGAACAGCGGCTGAATCGGGCGTGCGAGGGGCTGATCGATCCGGCTTTCACTTCCGAAGATCGCGACACCCTGGCCCTCGGCCTGCTTGCCCAACTGCCCGGCTGGACCGGTCATACCCGAATCGAGCTGCATGCCGGGTACCTGCAGGGTCGCACGTTGGCAACGGTGGGCAGTGAAGCGGCCAGCGAGGTGAAGTATCTGGTCAGTGAAGACGGGCAATACCAGGCGTTCGACGCGCTGGAGCAGGCGCTGGGCGGCCAGCAGGATGTGTTCGCGGCGCTGTGCAGTGCCTTGCCGGATGTCGAACTGAAGGCACTGTCGCTCTCGCGCCACGACAGCCAAGGGCTGCGCACACGCCTGTCGGCACAGGCTGCAAGCGACCGAACGCGCGCGGGTCTACTACTCGGGCAGAGGGTGATACAGCCGTGGTTCAAACTGCCCCAGCTCACCGAGCAGGGGGCCGGTTACACCCTGAGCGGTCGGGCACAGGCCTCCTGGGGCCAGCGGCGGCGCTTGCGTGCGTTGTATCCCAGCCTCAGTTACAGGGACATGGCCGCGCTACGCGACGTGCTGCGCCGTCCGGGTGAAAGCTTCGAATTGGCGATTCAGCGTCTGGAGCAAGAGTACAAGGTATTGGACAGTTCGCTGGAGCAGTGGAGCCGGGCACTGCCCGAGTTCGCCGCCGCCCGCGCCGAAGTGCGTAACCGCCTGCTCAGGGCCTGGCGGGGCGAAACACGCCGAGTCAACCTCAGCGGCCGGACCCTCGGTGAGTTGCCGCTGATCACCGCCGATTTCAGCCATATCGTCGAGCTCAAGATGGAGCGCATGCAGCTGTCGGCAGACCCGTCCTTCTTTCTTTCGCGATTCCCGAGGCTTCAAAAGTTGTCCCTGGGCCAGAATTTCCTGCGGGCCATCCCGTCGCAGATCAAGGAGCTCACCGCACTGACGCACCTGGACCTGCAGCTCAATGTGATGGAACCGGTGCCGGACGTGTTCGCCGAGCTGGCCAAGGACGACAGCAGCGTCATCCAAGTGCTCAACATGGACCGCGCATGTGTTTCGACCATCGTCGACGGCCGCGAGCAGCCGCTGTTGCTCGGCGAGCAGGCCATGACCAGCCTGTCACGCCTCAAACAGCTGCGCTCTCTGATTCTGGCCAACAACGCGTTCAGCCTCGACGACCGGGGCATGGCGATCCTGGGGCGCATGAATCAGCTGGAAGAACTGTCGTTGAAAAACACCTTGATGAGCCTGACCGATCAGGGGCGCCAGGCACTCAGCCGCCTGACACGTCTACGATCACTGAACCTGAGCTTCAATGAACTGGGGCAGGCGCCGGATGTGGCCCGCATGCGCATGCTGGAAAAGCTGATCCTGCAATCCACCGGCCTCACTCAATGGCCAGAGGGTTTGAGCTCCCTGATGAATCGTCACGCCACGCCATTACGCTGGATCAACCTGAGCGACAACAACCTGACCGAGCTGCCCGATCTGGCTGAAACCACCTACGTCACCATGATGCGCTCCTTCATACTGCGTGAGCAGTTCCACATCAACCTCGACCGCAACCCGCTGTCGGAGCTCTCACGGCGGCGCTTGCGGCGGGCACGCATCGATTTCCAGACCGGCGACCGGAACACCGCAAGCAGTGCGCAGAATCAGACCAGCAACGCCTGGCTTACCGATTGTCCCCATGACTTGCGTGCCAGTATCGAGGCAGACCAGAACACGCCGGAAGCGGCCGCCTTCTATCGGGTCATGGCGCGCCTGACGTCCACGGACGCCTACAAACGCCACCCCGAGCCCTTCAAGGCGCGTATGTGGTCGGTGATGCGCGCGGTGGTTGCCGATGCCCAGGCACCCGGCGACGGGCTGGGGGCGGGCGACTTGCGTGAGCAACTGTTCGAGCACGCCACCTTGGTCGACGGCAGCTGCGGGGATGGCATGAGCATCGTGCTGGATTATTTCGAAACGCGAACGCTGGCCTGGCAGGCTGCGTCCTCGGCCATGGCCGGTGGCGAGGCGATGCTGCGTCCGTTGCTGGGCTTGGGACGTCAGCTGTACCGCGCTGCGCTGGTGGATGAGTATGCCGCTGCCATCACCCAGGGACGCTTGAATCGGCGTGCCGCGCTGATTCTGGAAGCCCTGGAAATACCTGCGCTGCATCCCATGGATCAGATAACGGACGCCCAGCTGCTCGATGGCAACCCCGATGAGGTCGAGATCCGTCTGCTGTTGCGCAACCGTCTGCAGGCTCGCCTGGCGCTGCGCGCGCAGCCATCGATGCTGTACAGCGAAATCCTCTCCACCGAGACCACCCGGCAAGTGGGCAATGCCGTGCTCACGGATGAAACCGCCAGCGGCATGTTGGATTGGCTGGCCGAACAGCCGTTCTGGAGCCTGTACCTGCGGCGGGTGTACCCGCAGCGGTTCGAAGCGGTCGAGAGCTTGTGGGGGAACGTGCTGATTCATTTCGAGGAAGCCAGGACGCTGGACCCGTTCAGCGTCGAGCAGGACGCCTTGGCCACCGTACTCAAGGCGCTGAGCGACTTGGCGCCGGAAACCCTGTGGGCCGGGGCGCAAGGGGAGCCGTTGCGTATCGTCATGACGGATCAGGTGGCGTTGGAGATGTACGCCTCGATCAGTACGGGCCGTACCAAGGCGACTCAACGGCTGATCAGAACCTTGTCTGAGGAGGTGACCGCAGCGAACGTTGCGTAACGAGGCGGTGCAATGAAAAGGCTGGCGCAATGTAAATCGCGCCAGCCTTTTTACGTTCAGCGACGACGGAACAGCGGCAGCGGTTCGTCGGTGGCCGCCTGGTAGCTCACGGAGAAGTCCTTGAGGCTTTCCAGTGCTTCGTACGGATCCTTGTCGGCGCGCAAGGCGAAGGCATCGAAGCCGCAGCGGTGCAGGTAGAACAGTTGGTCGCGCAGCACGTCGCCGATGGCGCGCAGTTCACCCTTGAAGCCATAGCGATCGCGCAACAGGCGTGCGTTCGAGTAGTTGCGGCCATCGGTGAATGCCGGGAAGTTCAGGGCGATGACCTGGAACTGGTTGGCCACCTCGCCGATCTCTTCGGCTTCCTCGTCACTGTCCAGCCACACGCCCAGGCCGCCATCGCGGGCCTGGAGCGCCGGACCGTGTTCGCGCCACAAGGCCAGCGGTACGATCAGGTCATCGCAGTTGCTGATGCCGTCGAAGGGTGTGTCCTTGGGCAGCAGGTGCCAGGTTTCGTCGACGACTTCGTTGTTCTTAATGATTCGCTGCATAGACGCGCTCCTTGAAGGGGTCGATGCCGATCCGCTGGTAGGTATCGATGAAACGCTCGTCTTCGGTGCGTTTTTCCACGTACACGTCGATCAGCTTGGAAATGACATCGGGCATGGCTTCCTGGGCGAAGGAGGGGCCCAGGATCTTGCCCAGGCTGGCGTCGCGGCTGGCGCTGCCACCCAGGGACACCTGGTAGAACTCTTCGCCTTTCTTGTCCACGCCCAGAATGCCGATGTGGCCAACGTGATGGTGACCGCAGGCGTTCATGCAACCGGAGATGTTGAGATCCAGCTCGCCGATGTCGAACAGGTAGTCCAGATCGTCGAAACGACGCTGGATGGATTCGGCGATCGGAATCGACTTGGCGTTGGCCAGGGAGCAGAAATCACCCCCAGGGCAGCAGATGATATCGGTCAGCAGACCGATGTTCGGCGTGGCGAAACCGCCTTCGCGCAGCTCGTTCCACAGGCTGAAGAGCTGAGCCTGTTCGACGTCGGCCAGAATGATGTTCTGCTCATGGGAGGTGCGCAGCTGGCCGAAGCTGTACTTGTCGGCCAGATCGGCAACGGCGTCAAGCTGCTTGTCGGTCAGGTCGCCGGGGGCCACGCCGGTCGGCTTGAGCGACAGGGTTACCGCCACGTAGCCGGGCTTCTTGTGCGCCAGGGTGTTGCGCGAACGCCAGCGGGCGAAGCCGGGGTGCTCGCTGTCGAGCTGGGCCAGGTCGGCCGCGAAATCAGGCAGTGCCTTGTAGTCCGGGTCGACGAAGTGCTTGGCCACGCGGTGCAGTTCGGCCTCGGTCAGGGTCGTGCTGCCGCCACGCAGGTGCTCCATCTCGGCGTCGACTTTCTGGGCGAAGACTTCCGGCGTCAGCGCCTTGACCAGGATCTTGATGCGCGCCTTGTACTTGTTGTCGCGACGGCCATAGCGGTTGTACACGCGCAGGATGGCGTCCAGGTAGCTGAGCAGGTCCTGCCACGGCAGGAACTCGTTGATGAACGCGCCCACCACCGGCGTGCGGCCCAGGCCGCCACCGACCAGGACGCGGAAGCCCAGCTCGCCGGCGTCGTTGTGCACGGGCTCAAGGCCGATGTCGTGCACCTCGATGGCGGCACGGTCGGTGCTGGCGCCGTTGACGGCAATCTTGAACTTGCGCGGCAGGTAGGCGAATTCGGGATGGAAGGTAGTCCATTGGCGAACGATCTCGCACCAAGGGCGCGGGTCGATCACCTCGTCGGCGGCAACGCCGGCGAATTGGTCGGTGGTGACGTTGCGCAGGCAGTTGCCGCTGGTCTGGATCGCGTGCATCTGCACGGTGGCCAGTTCGGCGAGGATGTCCGGAATGTCTTCCACGGCCGGCCAGTTGAACTGCACGTTCTGCCGGGTGCTGATGTGGGCGTAGCCTTTGTCGTAATCGCGAGCGATCTTGGCCATCATGCGCGTCTGGCGCGATGTCAGCTGGCCGTAGGGCACGGCGACGCGCAGCATCGGGGCAAAACGCTGGATGTACAGGCCGTTCTGCAGGCGCAGCGGGCGAAATTCTTCTTCGCTCAGTTCGCCAGCCAGGTAGCGGCGGGTCTGATCCCGGAACTGCTTGACGCGGTCCTCGATGATCCGTTGATCGTACTCGTCATAAACGTACATGGTGATCCTGTTCTCAGGCTGTCTTTCGCATCATCAGAAAAAGCACGCGCACGGTCGCGCACTCTTAGCAGAGCCGACGGAAGATAACAGTTTGTAAATAGACGTAAAAGTGACGTTTGAGTATATGCACCGAACCAGAATGCATATGCCCGTGGGAGTGTTCACCCTGTGGGAGCGGTCATACTGTGGGAGCGGGCTCTGCCCGCGAAGGCTACACCGCGCAGTGCCTGCGGAACCCCAGCGATCTTTTCGCGGGCAGAGCCCGCTCCCACAGGGTTCACGATAGCCTTGTGGAAGGGCGAGCCCTCTGCCCGCGAAGGGGCACACCACGGATCCAGGTGTATCAGAGCGCCTTGCTGATATGGATGTCGCTGATGTTCGCCGCGGCGTCGCCATGCAGGGCGACCAACGCCGCCTTGGCTTCTTCCAGCGAGCCCGTTTCCAGGTGCGCGAAGTCCCAGCGACGCTGCCCGTCGAGGTTGTAGCGGATCACGTACTTGATCATGGGTGCCCCTGCATCAGGTGAATTTCGAAGCCGTGCGGCGCACGATCTTGATCTTGTGGGTGAACGTGCTCTTGCGCGTGACGCTCGACAGCTTGGTGCCGGCGGTGTCGATGGTGATGTTCCAGAAACCGGTGCTGGGCGCCGTGATCTTGGCCGGGAAGGTGTCGAACGCGCCGCCGTGATAGGTATGTCGCCCACCGTTCTTGAAGCTGCGGAAGTTGGCGTCGCTCATCAGGCGGATGTTGCAGCGCTGGGAGCATTCGATGACGACCAGATCGTCTTCGTTGAGGTGCTCGCGCTGGTGAACGAATTTCATGGACTCTCCACAGTTGCAGGTGCGCAAAAAAGCGCAACGATATCATGCGCATCGCCGTGCGGATAAATTCTGCCGATGCATGGAGCAAATTCATGACTTTGCGGTCACAGGGTATTTAATGACGGAGATGCATCATGAAGTGGGCCTGGTTGACGGCAGTGGTAATGCTCGGTGGTTGTGCCACCGTGACGGACATCGAGAAAAGCCCCGAGACCATGAGTGTAATTTCCGGCAAGACCCCCAAGGAATATTCCACCTGTGTCGTCGCTCAGCTGAGCGACAGCCGCGGACCGTCGCTGATCGAACAGAAACACGACGGCTATCGCATCATCGTTCCGCAGAAACTTTCCAAGGACCCGGCCGCCGTGCTGATCGTCGACGATCGTTCCGGTGGCAGCAGCATCAAGGTGCACGAGCGCCTGTCCAACGTACCGCTGCGCCCGGCCGATGTACGCCAGGCGGCCGAGAAATGCATCTCCGGCTGAGCCGGCGCTATTTGCAGATCACCACCAGGCTGCGGGTCTGGTAGTTGCCCAGGTCGGCATCCGCCAGCCCAGCCTCGTTAGCACGTCTCGGCACGCCCTGAGTCGCTACCGTCTGGTAGCCGCCGGGGCACTCGAGTCTAGCCTGCTCGTCGCACTTGTCCCAGGACATGGCCTGGCCCGAACAGTCGATGTTCAAGCCCTGTTGGCCGTTCTTCAAAATGGTGGGGGAAGTGCTCGCGCAGGCCGAAACGGCGAGCACGGCGATGCAGGACAGGGTAGTGCGCAGGAGGGTGTTCATGAGGCGGGATTCTTCAGGTAGACAAGGGGGCCGCTATGCGGTGGCCCAATGCTATACACTGGCAAGCGGCAAGGGTAGTTGTTCGCGGAAATTTTCCGTTGCTCAAGCGGTGTAGCAATATTTACTCCGCAGTGGAACTATCTTCACCAGGATTTCTCTATCAACCAATCAATTGGCCAGCGGCAGACATTGTGAAGTAGTCGACGCCTGAAACCGACTGTGCCGTACCTCGTCAGCATTGCTCTTTTGTAAGGACTCACATGATCAAGAAATGCTTGTTTCCAGCGGCCGGCTACGGTACTCGCTTCCTTCCAGCGACCAAAGCAATGCCCAAGGAAATGCTGCCGATCGTCAACAAGCCACTGATCCAGTACGGCGTCGAAGAAGCCCTGGAAGCTGGCCTGAGCCAAATCTCCATCGTCACCGGTCGCGGCAAGCGCGCGATCGAAGACCACTTCGACATCAGCTATGAGCTGGAAACCCAGATCAAGGGCACCGAGAAAGAGAAGTACCTGGTCGGCATCCGCAAGCTGATCGACCAGTGCACCTTCTCCTATACCCGCCAGGTGCAGATGAAGGGCTTGGGCCACGCTATCCTCAGCGGTCGTCCACTGATCGGCGACGAGGCGTTCGCCGTGGTACTGGCGGACGACATGTGCGTGAATCTGGAAGGCGACGGCGTGCTGCAGCAGATGGTCAAGCTGTACAACCAGTTCCGCTGCTCGATCGTCGCCATTCAGGAAGTCGATCCTCAGGAAACGAACAAGTACGGCGTGATCGCCGGTGACATGATTCGCGAAGACATCTATCGCGTGACCAGCATGGTTGAAAAGCCAAAGCCTGAAGATGCCCCATCGAACCTGGCCATCATCGGCCGCTACATCCTGACCCCGGACATCTTCGACCTCATCGAACAGACCGAGCCAGGCAAGAGTGGCGAGATCCAGATCACCGATGCCCTGATGAAGCAGGCCCAGAACGGTTGCGTTCTGGCCTACAAATTCAAGGGCGAGCGTTTCGACTGCGGCGGTGCGGAAGGCTACATCGACGCCACCAACTTCTGTTTCGAAAACTTCTACAAAACCGGCAAGGCGTTTATCTGACGCCTCACCGGCTTGCATGATCGACGCCGCTGATCTTCGGACAGCGGCGTTCTTGTTTATGGCTACGGCCCGTTGGCGGGTCGTGCAGGTGCCAGGAGAGCAACATGAGCTATGACTTCGATTTATTCGTGATTGGCGCCGGTTCCGGCGGTGTGCGCGCCGCGCGTTTTGCCGCAGGTTTCGGCGCAAAAGTGGCGGTGGCCGAGAGCCGCTACCTGGGCGGGACCTGCGTCAACGTGGGCTGCGTACCGAAGAAACTGCTGGTTTACGGCGCGCACTTTGCCGACGACTTCGACCATGCCAGCGGCTTTGGATGGAGCCTGGAGAAACCCTCGTTCGATTGGTCGACGCTGATCGCCAACAAGAACAAGGAAATCGAACGGCTCAATGGCATCTACCGCAATCTGCTGGTGAACAGCGGCGTCAAGCTGGTCGAAGGCCATGCACGCCTGGTCGACCCGCACACGGTCGAAGTGGACGGCCAGCGCTTCAGTGCCGAGCACATCCTCGTGGCAACCGGTGGCTGGCCGCAGATCCCCGACGTACCGGGGCGCGAGCATGCCATCACGTCGAACGAGGCGTTTTTCCTCGAGCAGTTGCCCAAGCGAGTGATCGTGGTAGGGGGCGGCTACATCGCCGTCGAATTCGCCGGGATCTTCAATGGCCTGGGCAGCGAAACCACCTTGCTGTACCGCGGCGAGATGTTCCTGCGCGGCTTCGATGGTTCGGTGCGCAAGCACTTGAGCGAAGAGCTGACCAAGCGCGGCATGAACCTGCAGTTCAATGCCGACATTGCCCGCATCGACAAGCTCGATGACGGCAGCCTCAACGTCACCCTCAAGGACGGCCGCGAGTTGGCGGCCGATTGCGTGTTCTACGCCACCGGACGCCGGCCGATGCTGGACAACCTGGGGCTGGAGAACACCGGTGTGAAGCTGGACGACAAGGGGTTCATCCAGGTCGACGAGCAGTTCCAGACCACCGAGCCGTCGATCCTGGCGCTGGGTGACGTGATTGGACGGGTACAGCTCACGCCCGTGGCCTTGGCCGAGGGTATGGCCGTGGCGCGTCGGCTGTTCAAGCCCGAGCAGTATCGCCCGGTGGATTACAAGCACATTCCGACGGCGGTGTTCAGCCTGCCGAACATCGGTACCGTCGGCTTGACCGAGGAAGAAGCGCGCGAGCAGGGCCATTCGGTGCAGATTTTCGAAAGCCGTTTCCGGCCCATGCAGTTCAGCCTGACCCACAGCCAGGAGCGCACCCTGATGAAGCTGGTGGTCGATGCCGATACCGACAAGGTGCTGGGATGCCACATGGTCGGTCCCGATGCTGGCGAGATCGTTCAGGGCCTCGCCATCGCATTGAAGGCTGGCGCGACCAAGCAGGTCTTCGACGAAGCCATCGGCGTGCATCCCACGGCCGCCGAAGAGTTCGTCACCATGCGCACACCGGTGGACGCCTGAGTCCTGGGCCTGCCGGTCAGTCCGGCAGGCCAACCACGGCGGCGTATTCCTGCAGCGCGGCATCGTGGCTGATGCCCAGCTTTTCCATGGCGCAGCGTTTCTGGCGGCTGATGGTCTTCTCGCTGCGATCCAGATGGGCAGCCACGTCACGCCCGCTCATGCCGCCTACCAGCAATTTCAGCACTTCCAGTTCACGGGTCGAGAGGCGCTCATGGGCGCCCCGGGGTTCGACTTCGTGTTCGGCCAGACGCCGGGTGAAGCGGGCGCTGAGGTAGTGGCTGCCGCGCATCAGGGTGTAAGCCGCCGTGCTCAGGTTGCTCAGGCATTCCTGCTTGTCGTACAGGCCCCGCGCTCCGCTGTCGAGAATGGCACGCAGCACCATGGGGTTGTCCAGCGTAGTCAACACCAGCACGGGCAGGCGTGGGTAGAGAAGGCGTACCTGACGCAACAGGGCCAAGCCGTCGCCACCTTGCTCCTGCGGCATCCGGTAGTCGGTGATCAGCAGATCACAGGCGTGCTGTTGCAGGCATTCGAGGACCTGACTGGCGCTCTCGGCTTCGTCGATGACGCTGAAGCGCGATCGCGGTGCACGCTCCAGAGCGATGCGCAGCCCGAGTCGAACGGCCGAGTGGTCGTCGGCCACGATGGTTTTGATAGTCACCTGGTTGATCTCATCTGCAAAAGCGGGCCCCATGCTAGCTGTCAGGTGGGGGCATGGCTGTCAGGAAGGCGTTGGTGCAGGCGTGAGAAAAGTCGACAAAAAGTGGCGGCATCGCCCTCTGTTCACAATTCTTCTTTATTATGGGTAGCCTCGATAGGCAAAACCAATCGGTAGCATCCAGTTTGCCAATGAGCTATCGCTCGAGCATGTGTTTAGGATGCTCCCTATCGAATTCAAACACGATTTCAACCCCCTGAAGGAGAGTCACCGATGCCGATCATCAACAGCCAAGTCAAGCCATTCAACGCCACCGCTTACCACAATGGCGCTTTCGTGCCGGTCAGCGACGCCGATCTGAAAGGCAAATGGTCTGTCGTATTCTTCTACCCAGCCGACTTCACCTTCGTCTGCCCAACCGAACTGGGCGACCTGGCCGACAACTACGAAGCGTTCAAGCAACTGGGCGTGGAAATCTACGGCGTGTCGACCGACACCCACTTCACCCACAAAGCCTGGCACGACACTTCCGACACCATCGGCAAGATCCAGTACCCGCTGATCGGTGACCCGACCCACGTCATCTCGAAGAACTTCGACGTGCTGATCGAAGCCGACGGTATTGCTGATCGTGGTACCTTCGTGATCAACCCCGAAGGTCAGATCAAGATCGTCGAACTGAACGACGGTGGTGTAGGCCGTGACGCTTCCGAACTGCTGCGCAAGGTCAAAGCTGCCCAGTACGTTGCTGCCCACCCAGGCGAAGTCTGCCCAGCCAAGTGGAAAGAAGGCGAAGCCACCCTGGCTCCATCGCTGGACCTGGTTGGCAAGATCTAAGCAGCTTCCCACGCTGTGTCCCGCGGGTCATTTCCCGCGGGATCGCGACATCCGTTACGTGATGGCGACACCTGCGTAACGGACCGCTTTCGTATCATCGTTTCCAAAAGTATCTCGCTCACGCGGGGCCCAGTGCCCTGGCGGGCAACTGTCGTCTTCGAAACACTCAAAACGGAAATCGCCCTCATGTTGGACGCCAATCTTAAAGCCCAGTTGAAAGCCTATCTGGAACGGGTCACCCAACCGATCGAGATCGTCGCGTCCCTTGATGACGGCGCGAAATCCCAGGAATTGCTCGGTCTGCTGCGTGACATCGATGCACTGTCGGACAAGATCACGCTGCTGGACAACGGTAACGATGCGCGCAAGCCGTCGTTTTCCATCAATCGCCCCGGAGCGGACATCGGCCTGCGTTTCGCCGGTATCCCCATGGGTCACGAATTCACCTCGCTGGTACTGGCGCTGCTGCAGGTTGGCGGCCACCCGTCCAAGGCCAGTGCCGAGGTCATCGAACAGATCGCCGCATTGAAGGGCGAATTCCTGTTCGAAAGTTATTTCTCGCTGTCGTGCCAGAACTGCCCGGACGTGGTCCAGGCGCTGAACTTGATGGCGGTGCTCAACCCCAACATTCGTCACGTGGCCATCGATGGCGCCCTGTTCCAGGCCGAAGTCGAAGAGCGTCAGGTGATGGCTGTGCCAAGCATTTACCTTAACGGCAAGAACTTCGGCCAAGGCCGCATGGGTCTGGAAGAGATTCTGGCCAAGATCGACACCAGCGCCAGTGATCGTCAGGCGGAAAAGCTCAACGCCAAGCAGGCGTTCGACATGCTGGTGATCGGCGGCGGCCCTGCTGGTGCATCGGCGGCCATCTATGCGGCGCGTAAAGGTATCCGTACCGGTGTTGCGGCCGAGCGTTTCGGCGGGCAAGTGCTGGACACCATGGCCATCGAGAACTTCATTTCCGTGCAGGAAACCGAAGGTCCGAAGCTGGCTGTCGCCCTGGAAGAGCACGTCAAGCAGTACGACGTGGACATCATGAACCTGCAGCGCGCCGAGAAACTGGTGCCGGGCAAGGACGGTGCGCCTCACGAGGTGATCTTTGCCAGCGGCGCGTCGCTCAAGGCCAAGACGCTGATCCTGGCGACCGGTGCGCGCTGGCGTGAAATGAACGTGCCAGGTGAGCAGGAATACCGTAACCGTGGCGTGGCCTACTGCCCGCACTGTGACGGTCCGCTGTTCAAGGGCAAGCGCGTTGCGGTGATCGGCGGTGGCAACTCGGGTGTGGAAGCGGCCATCGACCTGGCCGGTATTGTCGCCCACGTGACGCTGATCGAGTTCGACACACAATTGCGTGCCGACGCCGTGTTGCAGCGCAAGCTGCACAGCCTGCCCAACGTCAAGGTCATCACCAGTGCGCTGACCACTGAAGTGACCGGTGACGGACAGCGCGTCAATGGTCTGCGCTACAAGGATCGCCAGAGCAGCGAGCATCACGAAATCGCGCTGGAAGGCATCTTCGTGCAAATCGGCCTACTGCCCAACACCGACTGGCTCAAGGGCACCATCGAGCTGTCGAACCGTGGCGAGATCATGGTCGACGCCCGTGGCGAAACCGACCTGCCGGGTATCTTTGCCGCCGGTGACGTGACCACCGTGCCGTACAAGCAGATCGTCATCGCGGTCGGCGAAGGCGCCAAGGCTTCGCTGTCGGCATTCGATCACCTGATCCGCACGTCCGCCCCGGCCTGATACGACCGGCAAAGCCCCCTGTAGCAGCGGCGCAAGCCGCGTCAGCCTTCAACGCGTTCACCCAGGCGCACCGCGTCTACCGCCGACGCGGCTTGCGCCGCTGCTACAGGGGGATTGCGTGCACCGCTGACGCGGCTTGCGCCGCTG
>NZ_JASCPM010000052.1:0-29760 GCF_029960215.1 Pseudomonas sp. PS01301
ATGTAGACGTTTGAATCGGTGATGCCCCTTCGCGGCCGATGACCGCTCCTACGACACCCGTAGGAGCGGTCATCGGCCGCGAAAAGGCCACCGCAGATCACCCATTCCCCCTCTTGTGTTCCTGTTTCCCGCCCGCGTGCCTATAATGATCACCTTTTTCGCCCAACGATTTTGCGGAGCTGGTGATGGCCGAACGTATCGCGTTCGTCGAGCGCAACACTCTGGAAACCCAGATCAAAGCCTCGATCAACCTGGATGGCACCGGAAAGGCCCGATTCGATATCGGCGTTCCTTTTCTTGAGCACATGCTTGACCAGATCGCCCGGCACGGGCTGATCGACCTGGACATCGAGTGCAAGGGCGACCTGCACATCGACGACCACCACACCGTGGAGGACGTCGGCATCACCCTGGGCCAGGCGTTCGCCAAGGCCATCGGCGACAAAAAGGGCATCTTTCGCTACGGCCATGCCTACGTCCCGCTGGACGAAGCGCTGTCGCGCGTGGTCATCGACTTCTCCGGCCGCCCCGGCCTGCAGATGCACGTGCCCTATACCCGCGCCACCGTTGGCGGCTTCGACGTCGACCTGTTCCAGGAATTCTTCCAGGGCTTCGTCAACCACGCCAACGTCTCCCTGCACATCGACAACCTGCGCGGGCACAACACCCATCACCAGATCGAAACCGTGTTCAAGGCCTTCGGCCGCGCCCTGCGCATGGCCGTCGCCGTCGACGAACGCATGGCCGGCCAGATGCCGTCGACCAAGGGCGTGCTCTAATGCAGACCGTCGCGGTAATCGACTATGGCATGGGCAACCTGCACTCCGTGGCCAAGGCCCTGGAGCACGTGGGTGCCGGCAAGGTGCTGATCACCAGTGACGCCAATGTCATTCGCGAAGCCGACCGCGTGGTTTTCCCCGGTGTCGGCGCGATCCGCGATTGCATGGCCGAGATCCGCCGCCTGGGCTTCGATGCGCTGGTGCGCGAAGTCAGTCGGGACCGGCCGTTTCTGGGGATCTGCGTCGGCATGCAGGCGCTGATGGAGCACAGCGAGGAAAACGCCGGCGTCGACTGCATCGGCGTGTTTCCCGGCAAGGTGCGCTTCTTCGGCAAGGACCTGCACGAAGACGGCGAACACCTGAAAGTCCCGCACATGGGCTGGAACGAAGTGCAGCAGGCGGTGGATCACCCGCTGTGGCACGACATCCCCGACCTGGCGCGCTTCTACTTCGTGCACAGCTACTACATCGAGGCCGGCAAGCCGGGCCAAGTGGTAGGGCGCGGCCATTACGGTCGCGACTTCGCTGCGGCACTGGCCGAAGGTTCACGTTTCGCCGTGCAGTTCCACCCCGAGAAAAGCCATACCCATGGCCTGCAGCTGCTGCAGAACTTCGCAGCCTGGGATGGACGCTGGTAATGGCCAAGGCCAGCAAGCCGCCCATTCTCACCCTGACGCCGGAGCAGGAAAGCGAAGCGGCCGACAAGATCAAGCGGTTCATGCGCGACCGCTTCGATCTGGACCTGGGTTCGTTCGAGGCCCTCGAGGTGCTCGAGCTGTTCACCCGCGAAATGGCTCCACACTATTACAACAGGGCGATTTTCGATGTGCAGGCGCACCTCAGCGAGAGGTTCGAAAGCATCGAGAGCGACCTGTGGGCGCTCGAGAAGAACTGACTTCCGAGCATCGCCGTTCACCGACCCCGAAGGTTTTTGCAGATGCTGATTATCCCCGCTATCGATCTTAAAGACGGTGCCTGCGTGCGCCTGCGCCAGGGCCGCATGGAAGATTCCACGGTGTTCTCGGACGATCCGGTGAGCATGGCGGCCAAGTGGGTCGAAGGCGGCTGCCGTCGCCTGCACCTGGTCGACCTCAACGGTGCCTTCGAAGGCCAGCCAGTGAACGGCGAGGTGGTCACCGCGATCGCCAAGCGCTATCCGGATCTGCCGATCCAGATCGGCGGCGGCATCCGTTCGCTGGAAACCATCGAGCACTACGTCAAGGCCGGCGTCAGCTACGTGATCATCGGTACCAAGGCGGTCAAGCAGCCCGAGTTCGTCGCCGAGGCCTGCCGTGCGTTCCCCGGCAAGGTCATCGTCGGCCTGGACGCCAAGGACGGCTTCGTCGCCACCGACGGCTGGGCGGAAGTGAGTACGGTGCAGGTCATCGACCTGGCCAAGCGCTTCGAGGCCGACGGCGTGTCGGCGATCGTCTACACCGACATCGCCAAGGACGGCATGATGCAGGGCTGCAACGTGCCCTTCACCGCTGCCCTGGCGGCCGCGACCAGGATCCCGGTGATCGCTTCTGGCGGTATCCACAACCTGGGCGACATCCGTGCCCTGCTGGACGCCAAGGCCCCGGGCATCATCGGTGCCATCACTGGCAGGGCTATCTACGAAGGCACCCTGGACGTCGCCGAGGCCCAGGCTTTTTGCGATTCGTACAACGCGTAATGGCTAAACGCGGCCCGCGCCCCGGCTCCCTGTAGCAGCGGCGCAAGCCGCGTCCGCCGGCACCTTGCTCCCAATCCGATCGGAGAACCCCCATGGCCCTGGCCAAACGCATCATCCCTTGCCTGGACGTGGACAACGGCCGCGTGGTCAAGGGCGTCAAGTTCGAGAACATCCGCGACGCCGGTGACCCGGTCGAGATCGCCCGGCGCTACGACGAGCAGGGCGCCGACGAGATCACCTTTCTCGACATCACCGCCAGTGTCGACGGCCGTGACACCACGTTGCACACCGTGGAGCGCATGGCCAGCCAGGTGTTCATCCCGCTGACCGTAGGCGGCGGCGTGCGCACGGTGGCGGACATCCGCAACCTGCTCAATGCCGGTGCCGACAAGGTCTCGATCAACACGGCGGCGGTGTTCAACCCCGAGTTCGTCGGCGAAGCGGCTTCGCGCTTTGGCTCGCAATGCATTGTGGTGGCCATCGACGCAAAGAAGGTTTCCGGGCCGGGCGAAGAGCCGCGTTGGGAAATCTTCACCCACGGTGGTCGCAAACCGACCGGGCTGGACGCCGTGCAATGGGCGCAGAAGATGGAAGGCCTGGGTGCGGGTGAGATCCTGCTGACCAGCATGGATCAGGACGGCATGAAGAATGGCTTCGACCTGGGCGTGACCCGCGCCATCAGCGATGCGCTGGGCATTCCGGTGATCGCCTCCGGTGGGGTGGGCAACCTGCAGCACCTGGCCGATGGCGTGATCCAGGGCGGCGCGAGCGCGGTGCTGGCCGCCAGTATCTTCCACTTCGGCGAATACACCGTACCCGAAGCCAAGGCCTTCATGGCCAAGCAAGGCATCGTCGTACGCTGACCCTGTAGCAGCGGCGCGAGCCGCGTCAGGCCTCACCGCGTTCTTCCAGGCCTCACCGCAGTGCCCGCCGACGCGGCTTGCGCCGCTGCTACGGGGAGCGAGGAGTTGTGTATGTACCATGGCGAACGAATGAACGCCTGGACCCATCTGGTGGGCGCCGTGCTAGCGGCGGTCGGTGCTGTCTGGCTGCTGCTTCTGGCGGCGTTTGAAGGTGACCCCTGGAAGATCGTCAGCGTGTGCATCTACGGCGCTACGCTGATCGTGCTCTACAGCGTGTCCACGATCTACCACAGCGTGCGTGGGCGCCGCAAAGCGATCATGCAGAAGCTCGATCACCTGTCGATCTACCTGCTGATCGCCGGCAGCTACACGCCGTTCTGCCTGGTAACCCTGCGCGGGCCCTGGGGCTGGAGTTTGTTCGGCGTGGTCTGGGGGCTGGCGGTGCTGGGCATGCTGCAGGAGATCAAGCCTCGCTCCGAGGCCCGTGTGCTGTCCATCGTCATCTACGCGGTGATGGGCTGGATCGTGCTGGTCGCGGTCCAGCCGCTGCTGCACCTGCTCGGGCCAGTTGGGTTCGCCTTGCTGGCTGCAGGCGGTGTGCTGTACACCGTGGGCATCATCTTCTTCGCGCTGGACAAGCGTCTGCGCCACGCCCACGGTATCTGGCACCTGTTCGTGATCGCGGGCAGCGTGCTGCACTTCATCGCGATCTTTTTCTACGTCCTCTGAAGCCTAGAAATCCCCCCACAGCTGCTGGGCCACCGCCAGGGCGACCACCGGCGCGGTTTCGGTGCGCAGCACGCGGGGGCCGAGGCGGGCAGCGTGAAAGCCGCCGGCCTTGGCATGCTCGACTTCGGCATCGCTGAGGCCCCCTTCGGGCCCGATCAGGAACGCCAGGCTGGCAGGCTTGGTGTGGCTGAGTAGCGGCTCTGCGACAGGGTGCAGCACCAGCTTGAGCTCAGCGTTGCTCGCGGCAACCCAGTCGGCCAACACCTGCGGCGAATGAATGACCGGCACGCTGGAGCGACCACATTGCTCGCAGGCGCTGATGGCCACCTGTCGCCAGTGGGCCAGACGCTTGTCGGCGCGTTCGTCCTTGAGGCGGACCTCGCAGCGTTCGCTCACCAGCGGGGTGATCTCGCTCACGCCCAGTTCGGTGGCCTTCTGGATCGCCCAATCCATTCGCTCGCCACGGGACAGACCCTGGCCCAGATGGATGGCAAGCGGCGAGTCGGGTTGGCCGGTGAACTGTTCGTCGAGGGTAACGCTGACACGTTTCTTGCCCACTTCCAGCAAGGTGCCCAAGAATTCCTGACCGCTGCCGTCGAACAGCTGGACCTTGTCGCCGGTGGCCATGCGCAGCACGCGGCCGATGTAGTGGGCCTGGGCTTCGGGGAGTTCGTGTTCGCCCAGGCTCAGGGGGGCGTCGATGAAAAAGCGGGACAGTCGCATGGGGGGTGTCTCTGATGATTTTGTGGTGTTTATTCTGCCCTCTTCGCGGGCAGAGGGCTCGCCGCCCGCCCCGCTCCCACAGGAAGTTTCGGTCGCTCATGCGGTCCTTGTGGGAGCGGGCTGTGCCCGCGAAGAGGCCGGTACAGGCACTGAACACCCTCAACCCGGATCGCGAAACCCGGGATGGAAATCTTCAGCCACCTGCACGCTCACGCTGCTGCGCGTGGCGATATCGATCCCCTCGCTGGCCACCTCGGCCAGGAAGTCGATCTGCTCCGGCGTGATCACATAGGGCGGCAGGAAATACACCACGCTGCCCAGCGGTCGCAGCAGCGCGCCACGCTCCAGGGCGTGGTTGAACACCTTGAGTCCGCGTCGCTCCTGCCAGGGGTAGGCAGTCTTGCTGGCCTTGTCCTGGACCATTTCGATGGCCAGGACCATGCCGGTCTGACGCACCTCGGCCACGTGGGCATGGTCGGCCAGGTGCGCGGTGGCAGTGGCCATTCGCTGGGCCAGGGCGCGGTTGTTCTCGATGACGTTGTCCTGCTCGAAGATGTCCAGCGTGGCCAGAGCCGCAGCACAGGCCAACGGGTTGCCGGTGTAGCTGTGCGAATGCAGGAAGGCACGCAGGGTCGGGTAGTCGTCGTAGAACGCGCTGTAGACGTCGTCGGTGGTCACGCAGGCCGCCAGCGGCAGGTAGCCGCCGGTCAGCGCCTTGGACAGGCACAGGAAATCCGGGCGAATGCCGGCCTGCTCGCAGGCGAACATCGTCCCGGTGCGACCGAAGCCCACGGCGATCTCGTCGTGGATCAGGTGTACGCCGTAGCGGTCGCACGCTTCGCGCAACAGCTTGAGGTACACCGGGTGATACATGCGCATGCCGCCCGCGCCCTGAATCAACGGCTCGATGATCACGGCGGCCACGCTTTCATGGTGCTCGGCCAGGGTCTGTTCCATGGCCTGGAAGAGGGTGCGCGAGTGTTCTTCCCAGCTCACGCCTTCGGGCCGCAGGTAGCAGTCCGGGCTGGGGACTTTCAGAGTATCGAGCAGCAGCGCCTTGTAGGTCTCGGTGAACAACGGCACGTCACCGACCGACATCGCGGCGATGGTTTCGCCGTGGTAGCTGTTGGTCAGGGTGACGAAGCGCTTCTTGTTCGGCTGACCGCGGTTGACCCAGTAGTGAAAGCTCATCTTCAACGCGACTTCGATGCACGAAGAGCCGTTGTCGGCGTAGAAGCAGCGAGTCAGCCCTTCGGGCGTCATCTTGACCAGACGCTCGGACAGCTCGATCACCGGCTGATGGCTGAAACCGGCCAGGATCACGTGTTCAAGCTGATCGACCTGATCCTTGATGCGCTGATTGATGCGCGGATTGGCATGCCCGAAGACATTGACCCACCAGGAGCTGACCGCGTCTAGGTAGCGCTTACCCTCGAAGTCCTCCAGCCACACGCCTTCGCCGCGTTTGATCGGGATCAGCGGCAGCCGCTCGTGGTCTTTCATCTGGGTGCAGGGGTGCCACAAAACCTCGAGGTCTCGTTTCATCCACTGATCGTTGAGTCCCATCTTTCTCTCCCGCGGCAACACGCTTGGCAAACAGTCGCGCAAGCCTATGCAATGAGGCCTTGGCTAACAACCCAAACATGCTCGATGTCGACACTGGCGGGCACTATGCCGCTGGCGTATGCTGCGCGGCAATTTGCCACTGCCGGGGCTCGATCCGGCCATTTCGCTTGCTCTGCCGGAGTTCTCTGCATGTCTGCTGGTTGGTTGCGCGCCTGGGCGCTGATAGTAGTAGGGCTGTTCAGCGCGCAGGCGTTGGGCAATGACAAGGCACAGACGGCGATCGTCGTCGGCGGCGGTCTGGCGGGGCTGACAGCCGCCTACGAGCTGCAGGCCAAGGGCTGGCAAGTCACCTTGCTGGAGGCACGACCCAGCCTGGGCGGCCGCTCGGGCCTGGCCACCAGTGAGTGGATCGGCGGCAGCAAGATCCAGCCGGTGCTCAATGGTTACGTGAACACCTTCAAGCTGGCCACCCAGCCGGCGCCGGAATTCGTCCGCAACCCTGGCTACCTGATCGACGGCGAATATTTCACCGCCGCCGACCTGGCCATCAAGCAGCCAGCGACTGCGGAAGCCCTCAAGCGCTACGAGAAAACCCTGGATGACCTCGCCCGCTCGGTCAAGGATCCGGAAAACCCCGGCGCGACCAGCACCCTGTTCGCCCTGGACCAGATCAACGTGTCCAACTGGCTGGATCGCCTGCAACTGCCCCCTACGGCACGGCAACTGATCAATCAGAAGATTCGTACGCGCTACGACGAACCGTCGCGTCTGTCGCTGCTGTATTTCGCCCAGCAGAACCGGGTCTATCAGGATATCGACGACCGTGATCTGCGCGCCTCGCGCCTGATCGGTGGCAGCCCGGTGCTGGCTCAGGCGTTCGTCAAACAGATCAAGACCATCAAGACCGATTCACCGGTGTCGGCCATCAGCCAGGACAAGGACGGCGTGACCGTCAAAGTGGGCGCCGTGGGCTACCAGGCCAGCTACGTGGTCCTGGCCGTCCCTCTGCGCGCATTGGGCAAGATCGCCTTCACCCCTGCACTGGACAACCGCCAGCTGGCGGCAATCAAGGGCACCAACTATGGCTGGCGTGACCAACTGCTGCTCAAATTCAAGACGCCGGTGTGGGACAGCAAGGCGCGGATGTCCGGCGAGATCTACAGCAACACCGGGCTGGGCATGTTGTGGATCGAGCCCGCCTTGAAGGGTGGCGCCAATGTGGTGATCAACCTGTCCGGTGACAACGCCCGCCTGCTGCAGGCCTTTGGCGACAAGCAGATGGTCGACCAGGTGTTGATTCGCCTGCACGCGTTCTATCCACAGGCGCGCGGTGCCTACACCGGCTACGAGATCCGTCGCTACAGCACCGATCCTTCGTATGGCGGTGCCTACCTGGCCTACGGACCGGGGCAGATCAGCAAGTTCTGGAAAGTCTGGGAGAAGCCGCAGCAGCGCATCGCCTTCGCGGGTGAACACACCGACTCGCTGTACCCCGGCACGCTGGAAGGCGCGCTACGCAGCGGTCAGCGTGCTGCCGGCCAAGTGGTTGATCTGGCGGCAGGCAAGTCCTTCGAACCGGTCAAGGTCGCGCCGCCTGCAGCAGCGCCGGTCAAGGCTGCCGAGAGCAAGCCTGGGTTCTTCTCCAAGTGGTTCGGCGGCGGCGACACGCCAGCGGCCAAGCCCGTCGAGCCGGCACCTGCGCCAGTACCGGCGGCTGCACCTGCTCCCGTTCCAGCGCCCACGCCTGCACCTGTTCCGGTGCCCGCCGTCGTGCCCGCGCCCGCACCGGTCAAGGCGGAGCCTGCGAAGAAAGCCGCGCCGGTGAAGAAGGTGGAAACGAAAAAACCGGAGCCCAAGAAGGCGGAAACCAAGAAGCCTGTGGTCAAAAAGCCAGCCGAAGTGAAAAAACCGGTTGAATCCAAAAACAAGGTTGAAGTAACCAAACCTACAGTGCAGCCGTAGGTTTCGCACCGCAGCCGTCGGCCTTTTCACGGGTCGGCGGCGCCTTTACGCGTATAAAACCGCGTTCCTGGCCTCAGAGCAGTGCGCTTAATACTGTCTTAATCAACTTTATCGATATTTCAAAGCGAGATTTTCCGCTTTAATCCGATAGATAAGTCAGTCATCTTGAGCGCAGTTCTTACAAGGTCCAGGCACATGCAACTACGTAATTCCACTTCACGCTATGGCTGGGTCAGCATCGTCCTGCACTGGGGCGTCGCGCTGACCGTATTCGGGCTTTTCGCTCTTGGGTTGTGGATGGTGGGCCTGGGTTACTACGACCCATGGCGCAAGGCCGGCCCTGACCTGCACAAAAGCATCGGCCTGGTGCTGTTCTTCTTCATGCTTGTGCGCGTGGTCTGGCGCTTCATCAGCCCACCCCCGCCGCCCACACCTAACCAGGGCAAGCTGACCCGCACGGCGGCTCATCTGGGGCACCTGTTCCTCTATGCGGACCTGTTCCTGGTGATGAGCGCCGGCTACCTGATCTCGACCGCAGACGGGGTAGGCATTCCGGTTTTCGGGCTGTTCGAAATACCGGCGCTGGTCAGCGGCCTGCCCAATCAGGCGGAAACCGCCGGTACCGTGCATTTCTACCTGGCGTGGGTACTGGTGATATTCACCGTACTGCACGGCTTGGCTGCATTGAAACACCACTTCATCGATCGTGATGCAACCCTCATCCGTATGCTGGGTCGCAAAGCTTGACTGTCGTACCTATCAAACTTCAAGAGGAATACTCCCCATGTTGAAAAAAACCCTCGCTGCACTCGCCATTGGCACTGCCCTGTTCACCGCAGGCCAGGCCATGGCCGCTGACTACACCATCGACAAGGAAGGCCAGCACGCTTTCGTCGACTTCAAGATCAGCCACCTGGGCTACAGCTTCATCACCGGTACCTTCAAGGACTTCGACGGCAAGTTCAGCTTCGATGCCGCCAAGCCCGAAGACGCCAAGATCGACGTGACCCTCAAGACTGCCAGCGTGTTCACCAACCACGCCGAGCGTGACAAGCACATCAGCAGCAAGGACTTTCTGGACGTGGCCAACTTCCCGGAAGCCACCTTCAAGTCCACCAGCGTCAAGCCGACCGGCAAGAGCGCCGATGGCAAGACCACTGCTGACGTGACCGGTGACTTGACCCTGCACGGCGTGACCAAGCCCGTCGTGATCAAGGCCACCTTCCTGGGCGAAGGCAAGGATCCATGGGGCGGCTACCGTGCCGGCTTCGAAGGCACCACTTCGATCAACCGCAAGGACTTCGCACCCAAGTCCATGGACCTGGGGCCACAGTCGGACACCGTCGAGCTGTACTTCACCTTCGAAGGTGTGAAAGCGAAGTAAGTGATTCGCTGACATGAAAAACGCCGCAGCCTGTGAGGGCTGCGGCGTTTTTTTGTATCCGGCATGGGAGCCGTGGTGAAACCTTCGCGGGCAGAGCCCGCTCCCACAGGGCAGCGAGCCTGCCTACCTCATGCTCAGCCTTCGCGATTGCGCGTCAGCAGTGCAGGTTTTTCACCCCGCGGGCGGCTCGGCAATTGCTCCAGTTGCTCGGCAGTCGGGAAACGATCGATCTTCGATTCCTTGTGCACGATTACCGGTTGGCTCGGGTTGCGCGAGTTGCTCACCGCCGGTTCCTGGCGGGGCTGCTCGTCGCGCGCCGGACGGCGGTTACGCGGGTTGCTGTCGCGACGTGGCTGGCCGTCACGAGCGCCACCCCCGTTGCTGCGCGGACCGCGCTTGGCGCCGGCGTTGTCGCCAGTGCCGGCCGAACGTGCGCCGCCACCGTTGCGCGGTGCGCCACCGGCAGGGCGACCCTGGCGAGGCGCTGCTGCTGGAGCAGTACCACCGGCCGGTGCAGAACCGGCAGGACGACGACCGCGCCCTTGGTTCTTGCCCTGATAGGGGCTGACGTAATCCGCACGGTTGCCGAAGTTGTCCACTTCGTCATCGAGGAATTCGTCCGGCGCACGGTTGGCGGAAACCGCCGGTTCTACGGCCGCGCGTGCAGCCTGTGGCTGACGTGGCTTCTGGTCACGGGGTTGGCGTTCAGAACGCGCCCCGGCGGGCTTTTCCTTGCCTTTGTCCTTCCCTTTGTCCTTGCGACCGCTGCTGGCGTTGCTGGTGCCATCGCCGCGAGGTGCGCGAGCACCGCGGGCATTGTTGGCCTGAGGACGCTCGCGCACCTCGGGTTTTTCCGCTTCCACGGTGCTGGCATCGAACCCCATCAGATCACCGTCCGGGATCTTCTGCTTGGTCATGCGCTCGATGCTCTTGAGCAGCTTCTCTTCGTCTGGCGCAACCAGCGAGATCGCCTCGCCACTACGACCGGCACGACCGGTACGGCCGATACGGTGCACGTAGTCTTCGTCGACGTTGGGCAGCTCGAAATTGACCACGTGTGGCAGCTGGTCGATGTCCAGGCCACGCGCCGCAATGTCGGTGGCGACCATGATGCGTACGGAGCCGGCCTTGAAGTCGGCCAGGGCCTTGGTGCGCGCGTTCTGACTCTTGTTGCCGTGGATCGCCACGGCGCTCAGACCGTGCTTCTCCAGGTACTCGGCCAGGCGGTTGGCGCCGTGCTTGGTACGGGTGAACACCAGCACCTGCTCCCACGCGCCCTGAGTGATCAGGTGCGCCAGCAGCGAACGCTTGTGGCTGGAGGCCAGGCGATAGACGCGCTGCTCGATACGCTCGACCGTGGTGTTGGGCGGCGTGACTTCGATGCGCTCGGGGTTGTGCAGCAGCTTGCCCGCCAGGTCGGTGATGTCCTTGGAGAACGTCGCCGAGAACAGCAGGTTCTGACGCTTGGACGGCAGGCGCGCAAGGACCTTCTTAACGTCGTGCACGAAGCCCATGTCGAGCATGCGGTCGGCTTCGTCGAGCACGAGGATTTCAACGTGGGACAGATCGACGCTGCCTTGGCCACACAGGTCGAGCAGACGGCCGGGGCAGGCCACCAGCACGTCGACGCCGCGGGACATGGCCTGTACCTGCGGGTTCATGCCGACGCCGCCGAAGATGCAGGCGCTGACGAACTTGAGGTCGCGGGCGTAGAGCTTGAAGCTGTCGTGAACCTGGGCAGCCAGTTCGCGAGTGGGGGTCAGGACCAGAACGCGCGGTTGGCGCGGGCCGTGACGTTGGGATTTGTCCGGGTGACCACCTGGGAACAGCCGCTCCAGAATCGGAAGGGCGAAGCCGCCGGTCTTACCTGTACCTGTCTGAGCGGCGACCATCAGGTCGCGGCCTTGCAACACGGCGGGAATGGCCCGCTGTTGCACCGGGGTGGGCTGGGTGTAGCCCGCTGCCTCGATGGCGCGGACTAGAGCCTCGGAGAGACCGAGGGAAGCAAAGGACATGAGTAATCCTGTTCTAGTAGGGGCTTATGCCCGAGGGATAATCTTGCCTGGCGCGACGGGTGTGGGGTGACACTGTCGCGTCCGGTCCTGCTGGGGTTGCAAAGTGCGCTTCACGAAGCGGTGCGCGGGCTCAGGCCCAGCGGGCAGGTGCTTCGGGAGGCCTTGGCAAGGCCGAGCGGCCGGACGTAAGCCTGGCACAAGGGCCGAGTATAACAGAGCAATCACATTGCGCTGCTTTCACGCTGCCCAGCGGTGCCCGCGGGCGTTGGCTGCAGTGTCTGCGGCGCAGCGGAAGGTATCGTTTTACCACTCATTGGCCCAACGGCATAGCGTGCCAGTAGCTGCTCATAAGCAGGCTCCTGCTTGAACCGGCGCAGTTCGGCAGCGAAACGCTGCACCAGCAGATCCATTCCGGCGCCTCGGCGCACCGCCAGAAACTGCGGATTGTTGCCGATCTCCAGGGGCAGCGGACTGACCCGCTGTTGCAGGCCCAGCCGCTTGACGGTGTACTCGCCGACGCGGCGGTCGGTGATCAACAGGTCGATGCGTGCCTTGGCCAGCTTGCCGAAGTTTGCTTCCTGACTGGGCCCGCTCTCGCGGGTGACACCGGGCGCCTGTTCGAACTCGTCGCCATAGTCGTAGCCGGCCGTAATGCCCACGGTCAGCCCGTCGAGGTCGGCCATGCTGCGCACCGGGTGCGGTCGATCATTGGCCTGGTAGAACACCCATTCCACTTCCGACAGCGGTTCCTTGGCATAGAACAGGCTTGCGTCGCGTTCGTTGGTCTGGAAGATGTCGAGGATCCCATCCGCCTGGCCCTGGTCGAGCATCGCCAGGCAGCGTTTCCATGGCAGGAATTGCCACTGCACCTGGATGCCCAGGCGTTCGAAGATCAGCGCCGTGATGTCATAGTCGATCCCTTGCGCGGTGCCGTTCTCTTCAAAGGCATAAGGTGCCCAGGAATCGGTAACGATGCGCAGCGTTTCGCCATGGGCCTGCAGGCACCAGCAAAGGAGAAGCGCAGAGGGCAACGAGCGGAGGATGGCAACCATGGGCCGGAGATTACGACGCCTTGCCGCGCTTGAAAAGGTCTATGCCGGGCTTCAGGCACCACTGACCTGATTCTATTGCGACTGATCGATACAAAAAGGCCCCGGCAGAATGCCAGGGCCTTGAGGCTATGCGAGAGGACTCAGCGGCCCAGTTTCAGATTGTTCCATACCGCCAAGCTGGGTTCTGCCTGGTTCAGGGTATAGAAATGCAGGCCGGGGGCACCGCCCTGCAACAACCGCTCGCACATCTGCGTGATCACTTCCTCGCCGAACGCCTGGATGCTTTTCACGTCATCGCCATAGGCTTCCAGCTGCTTGCGCACCCAGCGCGGGATTTCCGCGCCGCAGGCATCGGAGAAGCGCGCCAGCTTGCTGTAGTTGGTGATCGGCATGATGCCCGGCACGATTGGAATGTTCACGCCCAGCTTCTGCACGCGCTCGACGAAGTAGAAGTAGCTGTCAGCGTTGAAGAAGTACTGGGTGATCGCACTGCTCGCGCCAGCGTTGGCCTTGCGCGCGAAGTTGACCAGGTCATCTTCGAAGTTGCGTGCCTGCGGGTGCATCTCGGGGTAGGCCGCCACTTCGATGTGGAAGTGATCGCCGGTTTCGGCACGAATGAACTCGACCAGGTCATTGGCATGGCGCAGCTCGCCGCTGGACATGCCCATACCCGATGGCAGGTCGCCGCGCAGCGCGACGATGCGCTTGATGCCGGCCGACCGGTACTGGTCGAGCAGACCGCGCAGGTCTTGTTTACTGTCGCCCACGCACGAAAGGTGCGGAGCGGCGGGAACGTTGACTTCGCTTTCCAGCTGCAGAACGGTGTTCAGGGTACGGTCGCGGGTCGAACCGCCGGCGCCGTAGGTGCAGGAAAAGAAATCGGGTTTGTAGGCAGCCAACTGGCGGGCGACGCCCATCAGCTTTTCATGCCCGGCATCGGTCTTGGTGGGAAAGAACTCGAAGCTTAAGGGACGATCGTGAGACATGGCAGTTTCTCGGTAAACCCATCGAGCGGGCCAGCGTTGACTGGCCCGCCGTATCAAGAGCCTGAACGCTTAGTAGCGGTAGGCTTCTGGCTTGAACGGACCTTCGACGGTCACGCCGATGTAGTCGGCCTGCTGCTGGGTCAGTTGAGTGACCACGCCGCCGAAGCCGCGGACCATTTCCAGGGCCACTTCTTCGTCCAGTTTCTTCGGCAACACTTCGACGGTCAGGCGGGCAGCCTTGCCGTCGGCGTCCAGGTCGGCGTACTTCTGCTCGAACAGGAAGATCTGCGCCAGCACCTGGTTGGCGAACGAACCGTCCATGATGCGGCTTGGGTGGCCGGTGGCGTTGCCCAGGTTCACCAGACGGCCTTCGGCCAGCAGGATCAGGTAGTCGTCGTTCTGCGCGTCGAAGCTACCGGCACCGGTACGGTGGATCTTGTGGACCTGTGGCTTCACTTCTTCCCATGCCCAGTTCTTGCGCATGAAAGCGGTGTCGATTTCGTTGTCGAAGTGGCCGATGTTGCAGACCACGGCACGCTTCTTCAGCGCCTTGAGCATGTTGGCATCGCAGACGTTGACGTTACCGGTGGTGGTGACGATCAGGTCGATCTTGCCCAGCAGTGCCTTGTCGATGCTTGCCTCAGTGCCGTCGTTGATGCCATCGATGAACGGCGAGACCAGCTCGAAGCCGTCCATGCAGGCCTGCATGGCGCAGATCGGGTCGACCTCGGAGATCTTGACGATCATGCCTTCCTGACGCAGCGACTGAGCCGAACCCTTGCCCACGTCACCGTAGCCGATCACCAGTGCCTGCTTGCCCGACAACAGGTGGTCGGTGCCGCGCTTGATGGCGTCGTTGAGGCTGTGACGGCAGCCGTACTTGTTGTCGTTCTTGCTCTTGGTCACCGAGTCGTTGACGTTGATGGCCGGGATCTTCAGTTCGCCCTTGGCCAGCATGTCCAGCAGGCGGTGCACGCCGGTGGTGGTTTCTTCGGTCACGCCGTGGATCTTGTCCAGCATGGCCGGGTATTTCTTGTGCAGGATTTCGGTCAGGTCGCCGCCGTCGTCCAGGATCATGTTGGCATCCCATGGCTGGCCATCCTTGAGGATGGTCTGCTCGATGCACCACTCGTATTCTTCTTCGGTTTCACCTTTCCAGGCGAACACCGGGATTCCGGCGGCGGCGATGGCGGCGGCGGCCTGATCCTGGGTGGAGAAGATGTTGCACGAAGACCAGCGAACTTCGGCACCCAGAGCGACCAGGGTTTCGATCAGTACGGCGGTCTGGATGGTCATGTGAATGCAGCCCAGGATCTTCGCGCCCTGCAGCGGCAGCTGGCCGGCGTATTTGCGGCGCAGGCCCATCAGTGCGGGCATTTCCGACTCGGCAATGATGGTTTCGCGACGGCCCCAGGCAGCCAGGGAGATGTCGGCGACTTTGAAATCGGAAAAACCAGCAGGCGTAAGTACAGCGCTCATTAAGAGCCTCCATTCGTAGGTTCGAATGGGCGCCGTTGTATGCGTTTGGCGTCCCCAGGCAAGACCTGTAGGGACAACGCCCCATCCGAGCCTGACAGGTCGAACCTGCTGCAGCGCCCCTCGGACGGGTGGCGGGAACGGCCGGGAAATGAAGAAGGCCGTTGAGTGAATCGCTGGCGATTATATAGAGGTGTGGCCAGCTTCCAAAGTATTTCTGACGATTACCGCCGGATGGATAATGGTATTCATAGGCAAAGCTCAATGGAGGCGGGCGCTGTGGTCTGCCATGATTCGACACACTTAGGTGAAGAGCAGAGGAGCCAGCATGAATTTTCATACGCGCAAATGGGTAAAACCTGAAGACCTCAACCCCAACGGCACCCTGTTCGGTGGCAGCCTGCTGCGCTGGATCGACGAAGAAGCGGCTATCTACGCGATCGTGCAATTGGGCAACCAGCGGGTGGTGACCAAGTACATCTCCGAGATCAATTTCGTCAGCGCCTCGCGCCAGGGCGACATCATCGAACTGGGCATCACCGCCACTGAATTCGGGCGGACCTCCATCACCCTGACCTGCGAGGTGCGCAACAAGATCACGCGCAAGAGCATCCTCACCGTGGACAAGCTGGTGTTCGTCAACCTGGGCGAAGACGGCCTGCCGGCACCCCATGGGCGCACCGAAATCCGCTACATCAAGGATCAGTTCGAAACCATCGACTGAACCCGGCCCATGTAGCGCTCGTCCCGTTCCAGGCCGCGTGTGGCCTGGCTTCTGGCCGACCGGCGGCGTTGATGAAGTGCCTGTATTTCTGTACTGTACATAAAAACAGTATCGGGAAATTTCATGCAATTGATCGATAAGCTCAGCATCCTCGCCGACGCCGCCAAGTACGATGCCTCGTGCGCCAGCAGCGGTGCGCCCAAGCGCAGCTCCGAAGGCAAGGGCGGGCTGGGTTCGACCAACGGCATGGGCATTTGCCACAGCTACACGCCGGATGGTCGCTGTGTATCGCTGCTCAAGATACTGCTGACCAATTTCTGCCTGTTCGACTGCCAGTACTGCGTCAACCGCCGTTCCAGCGACGTGCCACGGGCGCGTTTCACGCCTGAGGAAGTGGTGCGCCTGACCGTGGACTTCTATCGGCGCAACTGCATCAGCGGCTTGTTCCTGAGCTCCGGCATCATCCGTTCGGCCGACTACACCATGGAACAGCTGATCCGCGTGGCGCGCCTGCTGCGCGAGGAACATCAGTTCCGCGGCTACATCCACCTCAAGACCATTCCCGAAGCCGACCCGGCACTCATCGAAGAGGCGGGTCGCTACGCCGATCGTCTGAGCGTGAACATCGAGCTGCCCACCGATGCCAGCCTGCAGACCCTGGCGCCGGAAAAGGATGTGAAATCGATCAAGAAAGCCATGAGCACCATCTACACGGGCCAGCAGACCGTGCTCAACGAACCGCGCGCGCCACGCTTCACACCGGCTGGGCAAAGCACGCAGATGATCGTCGGTGCCGACCAGACCGACGACAGCACCATCCTGCACAGCGCCGAATCCCTGTACGGCAACTACGGCCTGAAGCGGGTCTACTATTCGGCGTTCAGCCCCATCCCCAACAGCCCCAAGAGCGTGCCGCTGGCAGCACCGCCGCTGATGCGCGAGCACCGCCTCTACCAGGCCGACTTCCTGCTGCGCAGCTATGGCTACAAGGCCGACGAGCTGCTCTCCGGTCCGGGCGACCTGGCGCTGGATATCGACCCCAAGCTGGCCTGGGCGCTGGAAAACCGAAGCGTCTTCCCATTGGATCTGAACCGTGCGGAACCTGCGCTGATCGCCCGCATTCCCGGCATCGGTCTGCGTACCACCAAGCGCCTGGTGGAGCTGCGTCGGCAGCGGCGAATCCGCTATGAAGACCTGACCCGCCTGCGTTGCGTACTGGCTAAGGCCAAGCCGTTCTTCATCACCAGCGACTACCACCCACAGCAGGCAGAAATCTCTACTTTGCTGCTGCGCGACCAACTGCGTGATCGCCCCCAGCCCCAGCAATTGGGGCTCTGGGGATGATATGTCTGGACTGCGACGACCTGTTCGCCACCTGGCGGCAGCAGGCGCGTTGGCTGCTCAGCCATCAGATCGATCCGAGTCATGTGGGCTGGAACACCGTAGCGGACCTGTTCGCCACGGACGAGCATTACCCGGAGGAAATCGGTCCTTTCCAGGCGCGCATTCCCGTGGCCCTCATCGAGCTGCTGCAAAGCGCTGCGCAGTACCGTGGCGAGCAACGCTGGAGCCTGTTGTACGAAGTGCTCTGGCGCGTCAGCCATGGCGACCGCACGGCCATGCTGGCCGGTGATCGCCTGGGCAGTGAGCTGCACCGGCGTATCAAGCAAGTTCGGCGCGAGAGCCATCATCTGCATGCCTTTCTGCGCTTCGTCGAGATGCCGGTCGCGACCGAGGGTCCCCCCGGTCCTGAATACGTGGCTTGGCACGAACCGGCGCACGACATCCTGGCCTTGGCCAGCGAGCATTTCATCGGGCGCATGGGGCGCAGTCGCTGGCTGATAGCGACGCCTCAGGACGGTGTCTATTACGACGGCACCCAGTTGATCCACGAACGGCGATGCCCATTGGAGTGGCAGCAACTCGCGCAGCAGGCCCATGACCCCCAGGGCGAGCTGTGGCTGACCTATTACAGTCACATCTTCAACCCGGCGCGCTTGAACCCCAAGGTCATGCAAGGCCACTTGCCCACTCGCTTCTGGAAGAATCTGCCTGAAGGCGCGTTGATTCCCGGCCTGATCAGCGATGCGCGCACCGGCAAGCAGCGCGATGGCCAGGCTCGCGACATCGGCAAACGCCAGGGCAAGCGCATCGGGCGCTCGGTTTAGCGCTCGCTAGACCCCCTGCAGACGAACCTCACCCAGCGTGCTGCCCAACGGGCCAAAGCTGCGCTCGATCATTTCCCGATGACCCTCGGCGTCAACGATAACCACCGTGCTGGCCCGCGTTCCGTAACTGGCGCCGGTGATGAACACACTCGACAGCAGCCGCTCGGTGGCCAGGCCTACGCCCGTATCGGGTAGCGCATGTTCCGGTGCCTGGTCGGCATCGGCCAGCATGGCCAGTAATGCGTCAGGCTGGCTACCGGCGACCTCCAGCCCGTGACGGGCTTTCACCAGCTTGGGCCATGGCGTGTCGAGGCTGGCATTGGACAGCCCGTAGGTGCCTGCCTCCAGGTACTGCGGCGTGCCTGCAGCGGAGTGCAGGTAGCACAGGCGCTGACCATCACCGAGCAGCAGATTGAATCCGGCGTATTGGTCCAGGCGATCCGTGACGGCCTGCAGGTAAGCGTCGATCGACTGTTCACCGGTCAGAAAACCCGCCACCAGATCACCACGGGAGCGCCGCGCCGGTGGCTGACCGGGACGACGGATATTGGTCAGCGCGGCGATACGCCCGTTCGGCCCGATCCCCAGCCAGCTACCGCCTGCCTCCAGGTCCCGACCGGCGTACACCCCGCAAGACTCCCGCCACTGGGACAACGGCGCCGTGGGTCGGGCGTGGAATTCGTCACGGTTGCCTGCCAGTACCAGGGGTTGGGCTTGGCCGGGCTGCCAGGTGAAAACGATCAGACACATACGGAAAGATCCTTGTAGTTTGACTTCACTCTACCGGTCCATCGTTGTCCTATCCATCGCTGCGAGGTGGAGCGCCAGGCATGGGTTCCGGTACCATGCCGCACTTGCTTGCGGGTGCAATCGTGAAATTGCGATGTACCAGCCGCTCGGTGCCTGCACGGGTGCCCTGGCCCAGCGTATAGTTCCGAATTCGTCCATGCGCCCGCCTTGGCATGCATCGCCATCACCGTCTGGTTTCTTCAGATACGCGGTGCGCCGGGCGCCCAGATCATCGTTCAAGGTGCTCATACACCTGCTCGCCGCGCTGCTGTTCAGCGTCGGCATGAGTTTTTTGCTTAGCTGAGGAATTGCAATGCTGCCTTACCCGCAGATCGACCCGGTGGCACTGGCCATCGGACCGCTGAAAATCCACTGGTACGGCTTGATGTACCTGGTGGGCATTGGTGGCGCCTGGTTGCTGGCCTCGCGCCGGCTCAACGGGTTCGACCCGACCTGGACCAAGGAAAAACTCTCGGACCTGGTGTTCTGGTGCGCAATGGGGGTGATCCTCGGCGGCCGCCTCGGCTACGTGCTGTTCTACGACCTGGAGCAATACATCGCCAACCCGACCTTGATATTCGAGGTGTGGAAGGGCGGCATGTCGTTCCATGGCGGGCTGCTGGGCGTGATGCTGGCCACTTGGTGGTTCGGCAAGAAGAACAACAAGTCGTTCTTCCAGCTGATGGACTTCATCGCTCCGCTGGTGCCCATCGGTCTGGGCGCCGGGCGCATCGGCAACTTCATCAACGCCGAGCTGTGGGGCAAGCCCACCGACGTGCCCTGGGCCATGATCTTCCCGGCTTTCAGCGATCCGGCGCAGTTGCCCCGTCACCCTTCGCAGCTCTACCAGTTTGCGCTGGAAGGCGTCGCGTTGTTCGTCATCCTCTGGCTATTCTCGCGCAAGCCGCGGCCGACCATGGCCGTATCGGGCATGTTCGCCCTGTTCTACGGCATCTTCCGCTTCATCGTCGAGTTCGTCCGCGTGCCCGATGCGCAGTTGGGCTACCTGGCGTGGGGCTGGCTGACGATGGGGCAGGTGCTGTGTCTGCCGATGATCCTGGGCGGTCTGGGGTTGATCTGGCTGGCCTACCACCGCGCGCCGGCAGCTCCGCGCCCGGCTGTTTGATTCTTTTTTGCCTGGGCGCGATCAAGGTTGCGCCCTGAACGATGCAGGTACGTCATGAAGCAATATCTGGAACTGGTCGCCCACGTCATCAAGAACGGCACCTTGCAAAGCAACCGCACCGGCGTGCGCACCATCAGTTTCCCGGGTGCCATGCTGCGGTTCGACCTGCAGGAAGGCTTTCCGGCGATCACCACCCGGCGCCTGGCCTTCAAGTCGGCCATCGGCGAAATGGTCGGGTTCCTGCGCGGCGTCAACAATGCCGCCGAATTCCGCGCCTTGGGCTGCAAGGTCTGGGACCAGAACGCCAACGAGAACGCCCAATGGCTGGCCAACCCCTTCCGCCAGGGTGAAGACGACCTGGGCGAGATCTATGGCGTGCAGTGGCGCCAGTGGCCAGCCTACAAACGCATCGCCCTGAGCAACCCGGCGGCGATCGAACTGGCCACCAGCCAAGGCTATCAGCAGATTGCCCAGGCCGAGGAAAACGGCGAGAGCTTCGTGGTGCTGTACAAGGCCATCGACCAGATTCGCCAGTGCGTCGACACCATCATCAAGGACCCGGGCAGCCGTCGGATCCTGTTCCACGGCTGGAACTGCGCCCAGCTCGATGAAATGGCACTGCCGCCGTGCCATCTGCTGTACCAGTTCCACCCCAACCCGGAAACCCGCGAGATCTCGTTGACGTTGTACATCCGCTCCAACGACCTGGGTCTGGGCACGCCGTTCAACCTCACCGAAGGCGCCGCGCTGCTGTCGCTGGTCGGACGCCTGACCGGCTACACGCCGCGCTGGTTCACCTACTTCATCGGCGACGCCCATGTGTACGAGAACCATCTGGACATGCTCAACGAGCAGATGAAACGCGAGCCGTTACCGGCCCCCAAGCTGGTGATCTCCGACCGCGTGCCTGAGTTCGCGAAGACTGGTGTGTACCAACCAGAGTGGCTGGAGCTGATCGAACCCAGCGACTTTACCCTGGAAGGCTACGAACACCACGCGCCACTGACTGCACCAATGGCGGTGTGATCGCGCAAGCTCCCGTATGCGTAGGGGTGAACCTGACAAGTCGCGGCGTCCAATTCGCGGTTCCGGCGCATGCTACGAGCCCGTGTGGGAGCGGGCTCTGCCCGCGAAACAGACACCGCAGTCTGCCTGCTGCACCGCGGCCAGGCGTTTCAATGCAATTACCCTGACGCTTTGGTGAAGATATTCATCGCCCCCAACGTCAGTCTCGATCTGCTCCCAGCCAAGCCGACGGTAGTACGCCGACTTTTCCTCGACGGCACATAGATAGACCCGCTCGACACCCTCCGCTTTCGCTTTCTGCATTCCGGCTGTGAGTAATGCCGCCCCGACGCCCTCATTGCGGCTCTCGGCCTCCACCCACAGCGCCGCCAGCCAGGGCGAATACTGCACTCGTTCATCCATGTCCGAAACGATCAGCGATACCGTGCCCATGAACCGCTCACCTGCATGAGCGACCAAAGTGGTGGGAATGGGCTTGGAACGCAGGCTGTCTTCCAGAAGCGTCAGCACATCTTCCAAGGTGTGGCCGTCTTCCTTCCACCAGGCTTGCCACAGCCGCTCGCCCACGACGGCAAGAAAACCAGGTTCAGTGCGCAGATCTGATATTTGAAAGGGGGTTGCGGTGCGATTCATGACAGGTTCTTTTTGTTGGACATGTGCAACGAACCTATAGGCAGGCTTTACAATAGCGAAACTAGGATTGTTTCAAAACCTTGCTCGCTGATTCAGTCAAGAGATCCGAAAGTCCGCATGCAGGTGTTGCCAATGCTGGCGCAGGATCGCTTGCTGATCCGGCTTCATGACGCTGGCGGCTAGTGCCTCAGGCCACAGCGTTCGTGCTGCGTCCAGTGTTTCTCGTAGATGAACGAGCACGGGTCGCCAAGGTATTCCAGAGGTCTCAGCCCATCGTTTGAAGTGTTCGAGCGAGACGTCATACCAGGCTTTCGTATCGGCCATGTTCAACGCAAACTGGCTCTCGCCGGGAATAAATACCTTGGTCGCGACGATGTCGTAAGCCGGGGACAGTTCTGCGCTGAAAGTGTCCGGATAGATCAGGCTCCAGTTCTTCAGATGCGCGTCGCCGTTGGCCAGCAGCACATTGACCAGCAAACGCACAGCCATTTGCGTGACATCCCGTTGGCCATGGTGGGTCTGGGTGTAGAGCAATCTGGCGATCTGTTCATAACGGCCGCTGCGGTATTTATCGTGGGCGTAAGCGTAAAGCACCTGGGCGAAGTCTTCTGAATGAACGCGCTGCCCTCCGGCAAGCCGATCATAACGACGAATGCCGTAGGCCCACTGCTCGTCGGGCAGGTTGATTGCGGGCAAGCTGTCGATCATGTCCATGCCGATCAGGCGTATTTCAGGAATGTCGACGCCTGCCAACTGTGCCAGCTGCATGCAGGTGTATTCGTTGAGCGGCACGAATGGGTGAACGGTGGAGGGCGTCTTGATGATCCAGTCTCCCGGCGCCGCAGGATCGGCAGTTATGTAACGGCCATCCCTGTTGTGCATGGAGAATTTCATCTGTACGCCGGCCAGCGAGAAGTGCGAGCGATGGTCGGGTGTGTCGATGGATACTGGATTGATCTTGCCGTGGTTGCCCAGTGCATAGGCTGGGATATGGTCGGCGGATACCGGGGTTGCGACCAATGCACCCGGCAAGTCCAGACCGAGCCAGCTCAACAAGGGAAATTCGCTGTCTGGATGCACTTTCATGGCTTGTGCAACCAGGCTACGCAGCGCGCCTTCCGGAAGTAGATTGCTCAACACGGGGTGAAGCCGGTGATGCGTGACGTAAGGGTGTTTGTCTGCCAGTTGACGTCTGAATACGTCCGGATTGAGGTGAGACAAGGTCAGCGTGCGTCGGTGTGGATCAGCGATGTAATCCGGAGCCAAGGTGAGTACATTCTTGCCATTCGAATGGCCGGTAACGTAACCGACCAGTTGCGAATGCAGCGTCAGCTTCAAGGCCGCTACGGTTTCTACACTCATGGCAGATCATCCCAAGGATTTTCCGGATAGTTATCCACAGGTCGATCATCCTCGAAATACACCGGCGCGCCTGCAAGGATCTTTTCGATCAGTTTGAGTTGGTCCTTGGGCACCAGGACCATGCTTGCATCCAGACCTTCGGCAATCAGGTCCAGGGTGTTGAGGCGCGGGTTGCCGTTCTTTTCGATCTTTCCGTATTGCTGGCGGGTGAGGCCAGTGCGCAGGGGCATGTCCTGAATCTGAAGACCCAGTTGTTGGCGGCGGTTGCGGATCTGTTGCAGAAGTGTGGTTAACATAGGCTGAGTATGAGCCTGATATGGTTCATGTCAAATGGAATGAGTCATATATTATTCATATTTCTTGGGCGATTCGAATGCCAGGGTGTATCTGCTGAACCGCGACGTGTTTTTTTCAATGCCCGTGACTGCGGCCCACATGTGAGTGCTCAGCCTCGGGGACGGTGACGGCGCCGCTGATTTCCAGGCGCTGGAGAATCGCGCAGTGTTCTTCGGCGGTACTGCCATGGCATTTCTGGCGCAGGGCAACGAGCTGCTCCTGCAAGGCTACCAGGCCGTCTATCCGCGCCTTGACGTGATGGATGTGTTCATCGATCAGGTCGTTGACGCTCTGACACTGGTCCTGGGGGCTGTCGCGCAGGGTCAACAGGTTGCGGATCTCGTCGAGGGTCATGTCCAGGATGCGACAGTTGCGGATGAATGTCAGCCGTTCGACGTGAGCCTGGGTGTAGAGGCGATAGTTGCCGTCGCTGCGGGCAGGGGGCGGCAACAGGCTTTCACGTTCGTAATAGCGGATGGTTTCGACCTGGCAGTCGGTGATTTTTGCCAGTTCGCCGATTTTCATGCTCATAACCCTTGGAAGATGCTTGACCCTATAGTGGCTACAGGGTGTTCACTTGGCAACCTGCACTTCAGGGAATTGCGACCAATGAGCCACCCCACTTCCGGCCATGCCCACGATCATAAGCACGAGCACGAGCACGAGCACGAGCACGAGCACGAGCACGAGCACCAGCCAAGCTCCGCACCGTCGAGCCACTGCTGCTCGAGCAAATCGACCGCGCCGTCGACCGTTCGGCTGGCACCCGGCGACAGCCAGGATGCCCGGCTGAGTCAGTTCCGCATCGAGGCGATGGACTGTCCGACCGAGCAGACGCTGATCCAGAACAAGCTGGCCAAGCTGACAGGCGTGCAGCAGCTGGATTTCAACCTGATCAATCGGGTGCTCGGCGTGCGCCATTCGCTGCCCGATACCCAGGCGATCGAGAGCGCCATCAAATCACTGGGCATGCACGCCGAACCCATCACCGGGGACGAACCTGCTACCAACGACCTGCCGGCGCCGCGCAAACCCTGGTGGCCGCTGGCGCTTTCGGGCGTGACGGCAGTGGCGGCCGAAGTGGTCCACTTCACCCAGGCGGCGCCGACCTGGGTCGTGGCTTTGCTGGCCCTGGTGTCGATCGCCAGTTGTGGTCTGGGCACCTACAGCAAAGGCTGGATCGCACTCAAGAACGGCAACCTCAACATCAATGCGTTGATGAGCATTGCGGTGACCGGCGCGGTGCTGATCGGTCAATGGCCGGAAGCGGCGATGGTGATGTTCCTGTTCACCGTAGCCGAATTGATCGAGGCCAAATCCCTGGATCGCGCCCGCAATGCCATTGGCGGTCTGATGCGCCTCACGCCGGACACGGCCACCGTGCGCCAGGCTGATGGCCAATGGCTGGAACAGGACGTCAAGGCCGTCGCCTTGGAGGCCATCGTCCGCGTGCGTCCGGGGGAGCGTATCGGTTTGGATGGTGAAGTGATTTCCGGTCAATCCAGCATCGATCAGGCGCCCATCACCGGTGAAAGCCTGCCGGTCGAGAAGAGTGTGGGCGACAAGGTGTTCGCCGGGACCATCAATCAGGCCGGCTCGCTGGAATACCGGGTCACGGCCGCCGCCGGCCAATCGACACTGGCGCGCATCATCCACGCGGTCGAGCAGGCCCAAGGTGCGCGTGCGCCTACCCAGCGCTTCGTGGATAACTTTTCACGGGTCTACACACCCGTGGTGTTTGCCTTGGCCCTGCTGATCGCGGTGGTCCCGCCGCTGGTGGGATTGGGCGCGTGGTTCGACTGGATCTACCGCGCGCTGGTGCTGTTGGTGGTCGCCTGTCCGTGTGCGCTGGTGATTTCCACGCCCGTCACCATCGTCAGTGCCTTGGCCGCTGCTGCGCGCAAAGGCATCCTCGTCAAGGGGGGCGTGTACCTGGAAGGTGGTCACAAGCTGGACTATCTGGCGCTGGACAAGACCGGCACGCTGACCCATGGCAAGCCGGTGCAGACCGACTACGCGCTGCTCGATTCCGCCTTCGAAGGCCGGGCACAGGCGATTGCCCAGGCGTTGGCGGGACGTTCGGACCATCCTGTGTCGCGAGCCATTGCTGCTGACGCCAATGGGGCGGCCCTGACCTTGGACAACTTCGAGGCCTTGCTTGGGCGAGGCATCAAGGGTCAGGTGGAAGGGCAGACCTATCACTTGGGTAACCATCGCCTGGTGGAAGAGCTGGGTCAGTGCTCCCCGGCGCTGGAAGCGCAACTCGATCAGCTTGAGCGCGAAGGTAAATCGGTCGTGGTGTTGCTGGGCCCGCAGGGGCCAGTGGCGTTGTTCGCGGTAGCCGATACGGTGAAGCAGACCAGCCGCGAGGCCATTGCCCAGTTGCATGCATTGGGCATAAAGACCGTGATGTTGACCGGAGACAACCCGCATACCGCCAAGGCGATCGCAGCTCAAGTGGGCATCGATCAGGCGATTGGCGACCTGTTGCCTGCCGACAAGCTCAAAGCTGTGGAGCAGTTGTACGCTCAGGGGCACCGGGTCGGCATGGTGGGCGACGGGATCAATGACGCGCCAGCACTGGCACGGGCGGAAATCGGTTTCGCGATGGCGGCCGCAGGTACCGATACCGCGATTGAAACGGCCGATGTCGCCTTGATGGACGATGATCTGCGCAAGATACCGGCGTTCATTCGGCTGTCGAGGCAGACCCGTTCGGTGCTGTTGCAGAACATCGTGCTGGCCCTGGCGATCAAGGCCGTGTTCCTCCTGATGACCGTGGCCGGCATGGCGACCCTGTGGATGGCGGTGTTTGCCGACATGGGTGTGAGCCTGCTGGTGGTGTTCAACGGGCTGCGGTTGCTGCGCAAGTAACCGCCTACCATGCTGCTCCTGCGGCATCGAATCCGTAGGAGCGGTCATCGGCCGCGAAAGGCTCACCGCGATGCATCTGAACACCGCGCTGTTGCTTTCGCGGCCACGGACCGCTCCTACGGGGTTGTCAGAGCTGTCGGGCAAGTACCTCGATCTGTTCTTCACGCTCGCGCTGGGCCAGGTGCTTGTGGCCGTTGAGCGAGGACCATTGCGGGTAGGCCCGGGCCTTGTTCAGGGCTTCGGGCAGCTTGCCTTCGCGCCAGGTCTGCTCCTGTGGCGCCGCCACCTCGATGGTGCCCATGGCAGCATGGCCACGGGCATCGAGCGCCTTCACCAGTTGCTGCTGACGCAAGGCCAGCAGCCGCAGCACGTTGTCGTCCACGGTCAGTTCGCGCTCGCCCTTGAACTTGCCCAACAGGCGCGCGCCATAGCCACGGGCGGTCTGCAGGGCGCCGCCGGCAATGGCGCCAGCGATGGCTGCCATGCCCAGGGTCAAGCCGCCCACCAGCAGATCGACGCCAGCGCCCGCCGCCGCACCGGCCGCAATGCCGCCGCCGACCTTCACGCCCAACTGCTTGAGCGTATCGGGATTGAACAGGTCGTCGCCCCAGCGCCCATCCGACAGTGGCAAGTCGCCGGCCGACGCATCCTGGCTGCGAAAGGCATACAGCTTGAGCAAGGCTTCCACGCAGCGCTGCTCGCGCTTGCGTACCGCCTGGCGAAGTTCTTCGATGGCGCCTGCGGCCGCTTCGCTGGTCACGCTGCGGCGACAGGCCGCGCAGTCGATCAACAGTTCGGCGATCAACCGCCGTGCACTCCCCTGACGCGCCAGTCGTTGCGCCTGTTGATCATCGATCAGCCGCTGCAAAGCCGGGCGCGAATGTTCCAGCAGCAAGGCCAGGCTTTCATACAGCCGCCGCTCGCCATCCTCGGGCGGTGCCACACTGTCGAAACGAACCAAGGCGTGCAGACCGAGGCGAGCCAGTGCCTCGCGCCAATCCCCCTCGCGTTGCTGGCTGCTGCTGACGAAGTTGAGCACCGGCAGCAACGGTTTCCCGCAGCTGGCCAGCACTTCCAGTTCGTCGCGGTACTTGGCCAGCACCGGCTCGCGCGCGTCGATCACATACAGGCCGGCATCGCTAGCCAATAGCTGGCGCAGCACCTTGGCCTCCTGCTCGAAACGTTGGCGCGCCTCGGTGCCCTGCAGGAACCGCTCGACCCGCGCCGGACCGTCGAGCCGCTCGCCGGGGCGATCCAGGCGTTCGAGGAAATCCAGCAGGGCGATGGCATCTTCCAGGCCAGGGGTGTCGTAGAGCTCCAGCAGGGCGTCGCCATCGACCGAAAGGCGTGCGCCTTCCACATGACGCGTGGTGCTGGGCCGGTGCGACACTTCGCCGAAGCCTACGTCGCGGGTCAGCGTGCGCAGCAGGGAGGTCTTGCCGACATTGGTGTGGCCGACCACGGCCAGGGTCAGGGGCTTACTCATCGCCGGTCTCCAGCCAGTGCAGCGGTGTCGATTCATCAATGGCCAGGCCCAGTGCATCCAGGCCGGTCCGCCAATCGCCAAGCCGTTGCGGGTCGAGCACCTGGCCGTGCGGTGCCGGCAACAGCCACACGCGGGTGACCGTGGCGCAGCGGGCCATTTCGGCGATCAGGCCGAGGCTGCCGCGGTCGGGCGAGCGCCGCGGATCGCAAGCGATCACCAGCCGCGCGGGCGGGAAGCGGGTCATCTGTTCCAGCAGCCGCTGACGCGACTCGCGGCTGTCGAGCACGCCAGCGTCCTGAATGCCGGTGGCCAGGGCAGGCGGCCATGGGTGCTGGCCGTCGAGTTCCAGACCTACCAGCACCGCACCATCGCTCGGCTCGCTGGCTGGCGCTGTCGTAACCTGGGGCAGGGCGTCGGGCGCCTCATCGCGCACACCAAGGCGCTCACTGCTGGGCATCAGCCGCTCACGCAACTGGCTGTAGCCCGGCAGGGTGGTGTCCAATGTCAGGCGCGCTCGGCCTTGGCGCCAGCGCCACTGGCAAAACGCGGCCAGCAGCAGGCGCGGGCCAATTCCGTAGACCAGCAGCACACCGACCAGCCAGCCGGCCCAGGCCTGGCGTGCCCCTTCGACGTTGGTCGCCTGATCGCCACTGGCGCGGATCATGTCGATGTCCGGCACGCTGAAACCCAGCAGGGCGGGCACGGCGCCCAGGGTCTGGGTCAGGCTGATGAAGGTGTCCGCGCCAAGAATGGTGGTCTCCCAGACGAAGCCGTAGCGACGGGTGGCCAGCAGCAACAGCAGCACGGCCAGCGCACTGAGCAGGGCCAGCAGCCACAAGCTATGCACCAGCGTGCCTAGTACCCAGCGGTTGAGCCGACGACGTTGCAGCAGCAGTACCAGCGCCGGCGCCAGGTGCACGGCCTGCGCATCGCGCGCCAGTTTCTCGCTGAGCCACAACCACAGCCGCCCCAGTACAGCGCCGTGACCACCGGCCGCGACCAGCCCCAGCAACCAGCTGAGCAACAGAATGAGATTGAGCCCCAGCAGGCTGCCCAGCGCCCAGAACACATTGACCGGCTGCTGGCCATCGCCCAGCGCCGCGAACGCCAATCCGGCCCCGCTGAATACCGCCAGCACGGCCAGCAGCAGCACCGCCAGCCGTGCGCCCTGCAGCCAGTGGCGCAGGGCCTGGCGCTGGCCATCGCGGCCGGCCAGTATCAGGGCGCGATGTTCGATGCGTGCGGCCAGGTCGCCCCCCTGTTGCCGCGCTCGGCGGTTGGCTTCCAGGTCTTCCAGGGGGCCTGCCTGTTCTTCGCGCAGGCGGATGGCTTCACTGAGCCAGAGTGTGTGCAAGGGAGTGGGTGCGCTCACGCGTTTTTCCAGGCGGCGGATTCGCCATGAGCATAACCCAAGGAGGCTCTGCTATTCTGCCGGCCATGAAGACATCTCTCCCTTTAAGCCTGATCGCGGCACTCGCCGAGAACCGCGTGATCGGCATCGACAACAGCATGCCCTGGCACCTGCCGGGCGATTTCAAGTATTTCAAGGCCACCACCCTGGGCAAGCCGATCATCATGGGTCGCAAGACCTGGGATTCGCTGGGCCGACCACTGCCCGGCCGTCTGAACCTGGTGGTCAGCCGCCAGCCGGATCTCGACTTGCCGGGTGCGGAAGTGTTCGCTTCGCTGGACGCGGCCATCGAGCGGGCCGAAGCCTGGGCTCACGAACAGGGCGCGGACGAGGTAATGCTCATCGGTGGTGCTCAGCTGTACGAGCTGGGCCTCGCTCAGGCGGACCGTCTGTACTTGACGCGAGTCGCCTTGCAGCCGGAAGGGGACGCCTGGTTTCCCGAGTTCGACGAGAACCAGTGGCAAAAGGTGTCGAGCGTGGCGAACGAAGCGGTCGATGACAAACCGGCCTACGCGTTCGAGGTGTGGGAGCGCAGGTGATCGGGTTGCCTGTTCGCGCTGCCTTTACCAGAAGGCACCCGCGAACAGGCAACACGGGTTAGGCCGAGGCCAGCTC